>NZ_NHSG01000197.1:0-23981 GCF_020024005.1 Streptomyces purpurogeneiscleroticus | reverse complement strand
GCCGCACCCGGGCCGGGGCCGCGCGCGGGCGGGCGGCGGGGGCCGATTAAAGTCGGGGACATGCCCCACAGCCCCACTGCGCGCAGCCGCGCCGCCGCGCGGAGGTCCCGGTGATCGACGCGCTGACGGTCGCGGTCGGCGTGACCGCCCTCGTACTGGCCGCCTGGTGCGGCTTTGCCGCGTACCGCGACGAACCGACCAAGGACTGGCACTTCATCGGGATGGCCGTCGTCTCGCTGCTCGCGCTCGTGCAGCTGGTGACCGGCATCGTGAAGCTGGCGGGCGGCGAGCAGCCC
Organism: Streptomyces purpurogeneiscleroticus; assembly: GCF_020024005.1. Classification (NCBI taxonomy): domain Bacteria; kingdom Bacillati; phylum Actinomycetota; class Actinomycetes; order Kitasatosporales; family Streptomycetaceae; genus Streptomyces; species Streptomyces purpurogeneiscleroticus. The sequence continues at coordinate 23,685 of NZ_NHSG01000197.1, read as the reverse complement.
GACGACGGTACGGCGATCTTCCTGGCGTATCTGATCGGCGCCGCCGCGTGCGTGCCCGCGGCCGGGTTCCTGTCGCTGTCGGAGCGGACCCGCTGGGGTTCGGTGACCGTCGCGGCGGGCGCCGTGGTGCTGGCCGTGCTGGAGGTACGGCTGTACGACATCTGGGGAGGCGGCCATGGCTGAGCCCGCGACGTCCACCACGAAGGACGCCGGCGGCCGGCTCTCCCTGGGCTCGGGCCCCGGCCGGCTGCTGGTCTGGCTCTACGGCGTCTTCACCGTCGCCGCCGCTTCCCGGGCCGCGTTCCAGCTGATCGCCCAGTACGACCGGGCGCCGCTGTCGTACATCCTCTCGGCGGTCTCCGCCGTGGTGTACGCCTTCATCCTGTTCTCGCTGGTCCGCGGCGGGGAGGCGGCGCGCAGGGTGGGCCTGGTGTGCTGCTGCCTGGAGCTGCTGGGTGTGCTCGGCGTGGGCACCTGGACGCTACTGGAGCCGTCCGCCTTCCCCGACGACACCGTCTGGACGGGGTACGGCTACGGCTACCTCTTCATCCCGGTCTTCCTGCCGGTCACCGGGCTGCTCTGGCTGCGCCGCGGCCGCCGCGCGGGCTGACCCGCCCCGCTCCACGGCCGCGGGCCCCGTACGTGCGGATGCACATACGGGGCCCGCGGCACATGTGCGGGGAGGCTCAGGCGCTCGCCACGTATGCCTTCGCCGTCGCGTCCTTCTCCAGCGTGATCAGGCTGAGCCGGCGGCTGACCTCTTCGGTGCCGACCTGGGCGTAGCCGCGGCTGCGGTACAGCCGGAGGTTGCCCTCGCTGCGGTGGCCGGTCAGCAGCCGGAAGCGGGTGGCCGCGTACTCGGCGGTCAGCCGCTCCTCGACGGCGGCCAGCAGCCGGCTGCCGAGCCCGTGCCGCTGCATCCGCGGATGCACGATCAGCTTGTCGATGCTGCCCACGCCGTCGGCGCCGACCGCACCGCGCACGGAGCCGACGACCTCGTCGCCGAGGCGGGCGACCACCACGCATCCGTCGCGCATCTCGGCGCGCAACTCATCGAACGTCTGCGTGAGCGGCTCGATCGAGTAGTCGTCGTACAGCGCGGCCTCGGACTGGTAGCACAGGTACTGCAGCTTGAGGATCTGCTCGGCGTCGCTGTCGGTCGCCGCAGAGATGGTCACGCTCATGCCCATGCGTGCTGGCCTCCCCTTTTCGGTTCGGTGAGCCCGGGTGCCATGAGGGTGTGGTGGCGCCCGGACGGATCTGCCCTGACTTGATGGCACCACGGGATGCGCGGCGCCGCCATGGCGGGGTCAACGCTCCTTTCCCCGGAGTTCAGGAACTCCAACCTCCGCCGTCAGCATTCTGCGCAGACATGCCAGACAACGGGAACGGAGCGGCCCCATGCTCCCCTGTGACATTCCCAACTCAGATGAGACCTCACGGTAGGTCGGATCGCCGCCCGCCAACAGAGCGCGTACCAACTCCGGGCAGCGGCCGGGCAGTTGCGCGGCGACGGCGAGCAGCGCGCGGCGCCGCTCGGAATCGAGGACCAGCGGCTCGGCGACGGCGCCGACGCGCGGCTGGGTGCCCATGGGGTCGTACGGGATCTCGCGGCGGGACCGCCGCAGGGCGCCGCGGACCTCGGCCTGCACTGCCCGGCGCAGCCAGCGCGCGGGCTCGGGCGGCGGACCGGCCATTCGGGTGTACCGGAGCAGCCGCGCCCACACGCCCTGCTCGATGTCCTCGGCCTCGGCCCCCGCGGCCGGCGCCTCGGCCGCCACCTCGGCGGCGAGGAGCGGGCGCAGCGCGGCGATCAGCTCACGGTCGCGGTCCGTCATGTCCGCGCTGACAGCGCCGGGCGGGCCCGCGGTTTCCCCGTGTCAACGCGGCCGTGTCACGCGTGGGTGCACGGGACCGGCCGGGCGACGCGCGGGCCGGGGTCACCACCCCGCGCCCGCCGTCACCACCCTGCGCGCGGTCAGCGCTTGCGGAACTCCGCGGCCGCCAGCAGCGCGGTGTCCGGGTTGTCGGAGAAGATCCCGTCGATACCGGTCGCGTAGAGCGCCTTGAAGTAGGCGAGGGAGTCGCCGTACGCGGCCGGGTCGCTGCCCTTGCGCAGGTCGACCGGCAGGAAGGTGTTCTCGTTGCGGACCGTGTACGGGTGCAGGACCAGGCCCGCGTCGTGCGCGTCCTTGACCACCGAGGAGGGCGTACCGAGCTTGCCGTCGGCGGTGCGCGGGATGATCACGGTGAGGTCCGGGCCGATGCCCTGCGCGAAGGAGGCGATCCAGCGCAGCCCCTCGGGCTTGACCAGGTCGGCGACGGTGCGCGGGTCACCGGCCTCCTTGAAGTCCCAGGGCTGGGTCTTGAGTGTGCCGAGCAGCACGACCTTCGGGCAGTCGACCAGCTTGTCCAGCCGCTGGATGCTGCTCGGCTCGAAGGACTGCAGGAAGTTCGGGGAGTCCTTCTTGTGCCGGCCGTACTGGCGCAGCAGCTTGGCGAGCGGCTCCTCCAGGCCGAGACCGAGCTTCCGGAAGTAGGTGGGGTGCTTGGTCTCGATGTGCAGCCAGATGCGGCGGCCGCGCTTCTTGCCCTCACGCTCGGCCCACTGGAAGACCTCTTCGAGGGTGGGGATGTCCCAGCGGCCGTCGTACAGGGTGTTGTGCTGCCGGGTCTGCGGGATGCGCTCCTTGGCGCGCAGGGTCTTCAGCTCGGCGAGCGTGAAGTCCTCGGTGAACCAGCCGGTGAACTTCGTGCCGTCGACCGTCTTGGTGGTCTTGCGGCCCGCGAACTCCGGGTGGTCGGCGACGTCGGTGGTGGCGGTGATGTCGTTCTCGTGCCGGCAGACCAGGTGGCCGTCCTTGGTGGGGACGAGGTCCTGCTCGATGATGTCCGCGCCCATGTCCAGGGCGAGCTGGTACGAGCCGAAGGTGTGCTCGGGGCGGTAGCCGCTCGCGCCGCGGTGGCCGACGACCAGCGGGACGGGCAGTTCACCGCCGCCGTGAGCGCCGTGCCCGCGCCCGGCCGCGATCGCCGTACCGGTCCCGCCCAGCACCGCCGCTCCGGCGCCGAGCGCCGCAACGCTCAGTACGGTCCGCCGCCCGGGTCGCTGCGCCTTGTCCATATGTCCCCGACTCCTTGTGGCTCTGTGAGGTCCGGCACCTGCCGGTGCGGGGCTGATCGTAGGCCCGTACAGCTTTCCGATGGGAGACATCCGACCGAACACGCGGGTGAACGTGCGTGACGTATGGGTGTTTTTGAGGTCGCCCGGAAGGGGCACGGACCTCGGCCGCGCCCTGCGCGGTGTGCGGCATTCCACAGGCCCGCGGCGATCTCTTCCGGCCAGTCGCGAACATCCGTACGCATCATCTGTCCCACAGGCGGTGTAGACGCGGCCCCTGCGTTCTACGCATGTCGGCCCGGTTAACCACCCGTGACGCAGCGGAAGGGCGTGTCAACTCTGCGTATCGGTCCCATGAACCCGATGTGCGATCGAGGTTGGGCCGCGAGTATCGTCCTCACCTGCAGACTCCTGCACTGACCAGCCAAACCGGAGGGCCCGTTGTCCCGCATTCTGCTGAAGGCGACTCTCGGATTCGTCATGCGTGTCCTGTTCCGCCCGAAGGTCGAGGGGATCGAGGGCATTCCAGGCAGCGGACCGGTGATCCTGGCCGGCAACCACGTCACCTTCATCGACTCGCTGTTCCTGTCGCTGATCGTGGAGCAGCGGACCAAGCGCCAGGTGTACTTCATCGCCAAGGACGAGTACGTCAAGGGGAAGGGCGTCAAGGGCCGCCTGATGGCCTGGTTCTTCACCACCGCCGGCATGATCCCGGTGGACCGGGACGGCGGGCACGGCGGCGTCGCCGCGCTGATGACCGGCCGCCGCGTCCTGGAGCAGGGCAAGGTCTTCGGCATCTACCCGGAGGGCACCCGCTCCCCCGACGGCCGGCTGTACCGGGGCCGTACCGGCATCGCCCGGCTGACGCTGATGACCGGCGCGCCGGTCGTCCCCTTCGCGCTGATCGGCACCGACAAGGTGCAGCCCGGCGGCAAGGGCATGCCCCGCATCGCGCCGGTGACCTGCCGCTTCGGTGAGCCGCTGGACTTCGGCCGGTACGACGGCATGGACCGGGACCGCTACGTCCTGCGCGCGGTCACCGACGAGGTCATGAGCGACGTGATGCGGCTGTCCGGCCAGGAGTACGTCGACGTGTACGCCACCAAGGCCAAGGCGGCCTGACGCCTCGCCAGCTTTCCGGGCCCCCTGCCGCTGTGCGCGGCAGGGGGCCCGTTGCGTGGGTCAGCGGCCGCCCAGCGGGGCGCGGCGCGCGAGGACCTTGCGGTGGCTGATGCGCCAGCCGTCGGCGGCCCGTACGACGGTGTCCTCGTACGTGACCGTCCCGCACGTGCCGTCCGCGTTGACGCCGATGCCCTTGGAGCGGGCCTGCACCCCGCCGTCGGCGGGCAGCTCGGTGAGGACGATGTTGGTGACGTGGTGACCCACCGGGATGGCCTCACCCAGCGCGAACGCCGCCTCACGGATGGCCCGCACGCCCTTCAGCGGCGGCTGCCCGAAGTCGCTGACGTCGTAGACGACGTCGGCGGTGAACAGCTCGTCCAGCCGGTGCAGCTCACCCTCGTCGAACAGGTGCCCGTGCAGCGCGAGCAGCTCGGCGATGGCGGTGCGGTCCTCGGCGGCCAGTGCCATGACGGTCCTCCTCCGGAAGCGCTCGAAGTCCTGGCACGGCGCAGGCTACCGGCGCGGACGCGCGCGCCGGCCGCGGGACGCGCGGCCCGGCCGGGTCCGCACCCGCCGGGCCCGCGCCGGAACAGCAGCCCGGCCTCTCAGTCGCCGCCTTCCAGCTTCCGGCCGCGCAGCAGTATCCACGCGGCGGCCGCGGCGGCCAGTGAGATGACGCCGCCGGCCACCGCGGCGGCCTCCATGCCGTCGGTGAACGCCCGCTGCGCGGCGTACAGCAGCTGCTCGCCCGTACGGTGCGGCAGGTCGCCCGCCGTCTCGACCGCGCCGCCCAGCGACTCGCGCGCCGCGCCCACCGCGTCGGCCGGCACCCCTTCGGGCGCCGTGAAGTTCCGGTACACACCGGTGACCACCGAGCCGAGCAGCGCGATACCGAGCGCGGAGCCCAGTTCGTACGCCGTCTCCGAGACCGCCGAGGCGGCGCCCGCCTGTTCCTTGGGCACGCTGGAGAGGATCACGTCGGCGGTGATGGTGAAGGAGAAGCCCGCGCCGACACCGACCACGAAGAGGATCGTGCCCAGCACCGGCGTCGCGGTGTCGGCGGTCACCCAGGCGCACGCCCCGAGCCCGAGCCCCACCAGCACCAGCCCGCCGGACACCACCGCCCGCACCGACAGCCGGCGCGCGACGGGACCGGCGGCCAGCCCCGCGCCCATCGCGCCGACGGCGGCGGGCAGTTCGACCAGCCCCGCGTTGAGCGGCGAGCGCCCCTGCACCATCTGCAGGAACTGGGACAGGAAGAACAGCAGCCCGGCCAGGCCCAGGATGGTCAGCAGGTCGGCGAGCACGGCACCGGAGAAGCCCCGGTTGCTGAAGAGCTTCATGTCCAGCAGCGGCGCGGGCAGCCGCAGTTGGCGGCGTACGAAGCCGACGAGCGCGGCCACGCCGATGACGCCCGCGACGGCGACCCCGGCCCCGACGCCGTGCGCCGCGGCCTCCTTGATCGCGTAGACCACGCCGACCATGCCGACCAGCGACAGCCCGACGCTGGTCAGGTCCCAGGGACCCGGCTGCGGATTGCGGGACTCCGGCAGCACCTTGATGCCGACGGCGACCAGTACCACCATCACCGGCAGGTTGATGAGGAAGACCGAGCCCCACCAGAAGTGGCCGAGCAGGAAGCCGCCGAGCACCGGGCCGACGGCCGTGCCCGCGGAGGCCGCCGCGCCCCAGATGCCCACCGCCAGGCTGCGCTCGCGGGGGTCGTGGAAGAGGTTGCGGATCAGCGCGAGGGTGGACGGCATCAGCGTCGCGCCGGCCACGCCCTGCAGCGCCCGCGCCGCGATCATCATCTCCGGCGTCGTCGCGTACGCCGCGAGCGCCGACATCGCGCCGAACGTCACCGAGCCGGTCAGCAGCAGCTTCTTGCGCCCGATCCGGTCGCCCAGGCTGCCCATCGAGACCAGCAGACCGGCGATGACGAACGAGTACACGTCGCCGATCCACAGCAGCTGGGTGCCCGACGGGCGCAGGTCCTCGCTGAGGTACGGCGCGGCCAGGCCCAGCACGGTGGCGTCGACGCCGACCAGCAGCACCGCGAGGACCAGCACGGCGAGCGCGAGCCAGCGCCCCGGGCGCGGCTGTTCCACTGTTGCCTTCCCGGCCGCCCCCGCGGCCACGGCCCCGCTCATCGTGTGCTTTCCCTTCGTACGCCGCCGAGCAGCAGTTCGGCGATGGAGTGGTTGCGGTCGGCGCGGGCCAGCCGGCCCTCGTGCACCGACCAGGCGCCCGCACAGATCAGCCCGTACAGCGCCTCGGTCAGCCAGGCCGGGGTGAGATCGATGCGGAAGGTCCCCTCTTCCTGCCCCCGCCGGAAGAGCGCGTGTATCCGGGCGTCGAGCCCGAGCCAGCCTTCGTTGATCTCCTCGCCCTCGAAGAGCTGGTTCTCGGTGTAAAGGAAGGCCAGCACCCCGGCGACCGGCTCCAGCTCGCCGATCAGCCGGCGCAGCGCGGCGTCCGCGCCGCCCTCCTCCAGCCGGGCGGCGTCCAGCGCCCGCGCGCTGTCCTTGATGCCCAGTTCCTCCAGCGCCCGGATGAGCGCGTCCCGCCCCGCGAAGTGCCGGTGCAGCGTCGCCCGGCTGATCCCGGCGGCCCGCGCGATGTCGTCCATCGAGGCGGTGCTCTTCCGGGTGAGCAGCGCTGCAGCGTCCTTCAGTACGCGTTCTCTGTCCACGGCCATGAGACAGATCGTACGTGAATGAGACACCAATGTCTCATCGACTCCGCCCCTGTCTCACTCTCGACCCACCATAAGCACACAAAAGCGGCCGCCGCCCGGTCGAGGAGACCGGACGGCGGCCGCTGCCGCCATGAGGCGCTTACTGCTTGGCCGTGGCCCACGCCTGCTGCGTGGCCAGGTCCGCCTTGACCTCGGCGAGCTGGACGGCGACCGCCGAGGGCGCCGTGCCGCCGCGGCCGCTGCGCGAGGCGAGCGCCCCGGGCACGTTGAGCACGGTCCGCACCTCGGGCGTCAGATGCTCGGAGATCTTCGCGAACTGCTCGTCGGTGAGCTGGTCCAGCTCGATGCCGTGCGCCTCGCACTCCTTCACGCACTCGCCCGCGACCTCGTGCGCGACGCGGAACGGCACGCCCTGCTTGACCAGCCACTCCGCGATGTCGGTGGCGAGCGAGAAGCCGGCCGGGGCCAGCTCCTCCATGCGCTCGCGGTTGACGGTCAGCGTGGCCATCATGCCGGTGAAGGCCGGGAGCAGGGTCTCCAGCTGGTCGCAGGAGTCGAAGACCGGCTCCTTGTCCTCCTGGAGGTCGCGGTTGTACGCGAGCGGGAGCGCCTTGAGGGTCGCCAGCAGACCGGTCAGGTTGCCGATGAGGCGGCCGGACTTGCCGCGCGCCAGCTCGGCGATGTCCGGGTTCTTCTTCTGCGGCATGATCGAGGAGCCGGTGGAGAAGGCGTCGTGCAGGGTCACGAAGGAGAACTCCTTCGTGTTCCAGATGATGACCTCCTCGGCGATCCGGGAGAGGTCCACGCCGATCATGGCCGTGATGAAGGCGAACTCCGCGACGAAGTCACGCGAGGCCGTGCCGTCGATGGAGTTGCCGGCGGAGCCGTGCTCGAACCCGAGGTCCTTGGCCACGGCCTCCGGGTCGAGGCCCAGCGACGAACCCGCCAGCGCGCCCGAGCCGTACGGCGAGACGGCCGTCCGGTCGTCCCACTGGCGCAGCCGCTCGGCGTTCCGGGACAGCGCCTGGACGTGCGCGAGGACGTGGTGCGCGAAGAGGACGGGCTGGGCGTGCTGGAGGTGGGTACGACCGGGCATCGCGACGTCCGGGTGCGCCTCGGCCAGCCCGATCAGCGCCTCCTGGAGCTCGCCGAGCAGGCCGCCGAGGATCCGCGCGTGGTCCCGCAGGTACATCCGGAAGAGCGTCGCGACCTGGTCGTTCCGGGACCGGCCGGCCCGCAGCTTGCCGCCGAGGTCCGGGCCGAGGCGCTCCAGCAGGCCGCGCTCCAGCGCGGTGTGCACGTCCTCGTCGGCGATGGTGCCGGTGAACGAGCCGTCGGCGACGTCTCGTTCGAGCTGGTCGAGACCGGCGATCATGCGGTCCAGCTCGTCGGCCGTCAGCAGGCCCGCCTTGTGGAGCACACGGGCGTGCGCACGGGACCCGGCGATGTCGTAGGGGGCCAGGCGCCAGTCGAAGTGGACGGACGCGGACAGCTTGGCCAGGGCCTCGGCGGGACCGTCCGCGAAGCGGCCGCCCCAGAGCCGGACGTCACCGTTGCTGCCGTTGCTCACGTGGTGCTCCTCGTGGGTGTGTGTCCGGCTTCCCGCCGGTGGGGGTGCCGCTGCGCCCACCCGTGCCGCCCCAGCGGCACGACTGCCCGCAGCGGGTGGGGTACGGACGATCAGGACAGGTTGCGCTTGGCGGCGATCTTGCTCGACATGCCGAAGAGCTCGATGAACCCCTTCGACAGCGACTGGTCGAACGTGTCGCCGGTGTCGTACGTCGCCAGGTTGAAGTCGTACAGCGACTGGTCCGACTTCCGCCCGGTCACCACGGCACGGCCGCCGTGCAGCGTCATCCGGATGTCACCGGAGACGTGCTGGTTGGCCTCGTTGATGAAGCCGTCCAGGGCGCGCTTGAGCGGCGAGAACCACAGGCCGTCGTAGACCAGCTCGCCCCAGCGCTGCTCGACCTGCCGCTTGTAGCGGGCCAGCTCGCGCTCGACGGTGACGTTCTCCAGCTCCTGGTGGGCGGTGATCAGGGCGATCGCGCCGGGGGCCTCGTAGACCTCGCGGCTCTTGATGCCGACCAGCCGGTCCTCGACCATGTCGATCCGGCCGATGCCCTGCGCGCCGGCCCGCTCGTTGAGCTGCTGGACGGCCTGGAGGACGGTGACGGGCTTACCGTCGATCGCGACCGGCACGCCCTCCTTGAAGGTGATGACGACCTCGTCGGCCTCGCGCGGGGTGGCCGGGTCGGCGGTGTACTCGTACACGTCCTCGATCGGCGCGTTCCAGATGTCCTCCAGGAAGCCGGTCTCGACGGCCCGTCCGAAGACGTTCTGGTCGATCGAGTACGGCGACTTCTTGGTGGTCGCGATGGGGAGGTTCTTCTCCTCGCAGAAGGCGATCGCCTTGTCCCGGGTCATCGCGTAGTCGCGGACCGGGGCGATGCATGTCAGGTCGGGCGCGAGGGAGGAGATGCCCGCCTCGAACCGCACCTGGTCGTTGCCCTTGCCGGTGCAGCCGTGGGCCACGGTCGTCGCACCGTGCTTCTTCGCGGCGGCGACCAGGTGCTTGACGATGGCCGGCCGGGAGAGCGCGGAGACCAGCGGGTACTTGTCCATGTACAGCGCATTGGCCTTGATCGCCGGGAGGCAGTACTCCTCGGCGAACTCGTCCTTGGCGTCCGCGACCTCGGCCTCGACCGCACCGCAGGCGAGCGCGCGCTTGCGGATGACGTCCAGGTCCTCGCCGCCCTGGCCGACGTCCACAGCGACAGCGATGACCTCGGCGCCCGTCTCCTCGGCGATCCAGCCGATGCAGACAGAGGTGTCAAGGCCGCCTGAATAGGCGAGTACGACGCGCTCGGTCACGGGTTTCTCCTCAGGGTGCATACGCTGATGGGTATAACTATGCAGTGCTCCGTATGTTTCGTCAACCGTGCTGGTCAGAGGGGGTACGCGAGGCGCCTCAGCCGCCCTCTCGCAGCAGATTCAGCAGCACCGCCGCATGACTGAGCTCCAGCTCCCTGGTTGCCGTCAGCAGGGTGAGCGGCCCCTCCGCCGCCAGCCCCCGCAGCCGCTCCAGCGCGCCGCGCCCCGGCTCCCCGGACAGCTCCGCGCGGTACCGCTCGGCGAACTCCTCGTACGCCTCCGCCCGGTGTCCGTACCACTTGCGCAGCTCGTTCGACGGCGACACGTCCTTGCACCACTCGTCCAGCCGCGCCGCGTCCTTCGCGAGCCCGCGCGGCCAAAGCCGGTCGACGAGCACGCGCGCCCCGTCATCGGGGTCCACGGCGTCGTACACACGCCGCATTCGTACCGTTACATCCTTACTCATGGCGGCATTGAAACACCGCTCGCGGCGCCGCGCCCGGACCCCGGGACGGGCCCCCGACCGGTCCCGGCCCGGACCCCGTTTTGGATTCCGGGCCGCGGACAGGTATTTTTCTTCTGCACGCACCGCCCGGGCCCGCCCGGGAGCGGTGCAGAGCACCGGGACGTGGCGCAGCTTGGTAGCGCACTTGACTGGGGGTCAAGGGGTCGCAGGTTCAAATCCTGTCGTCCCGACGGTGTTTTTGCAGCTCAGGGGCCATCTTCGGATGGCCCCTGAGGCGTTTCCGGGCTATCGCGGCCGAGCAGGCCGTACGGACCGCGTCAGCCGCGGACGCGGATGAGTCCCCACACCCCCTCCGACAGTGTCCAGCGCAGTACTCCGCTGCGGTACGCGTAGTCGCCGGGGCCGCCGGCCGTCAGGTCCAGGGTCCGTACGCTGCCGGGGCTCAGCGCGCCGAGGGAGCCCACTCGGGGCTGCTGCAGGTGTTCCTCCATCGGCCAGGTCGCGCCGTGCACCTCGAAGCTGTGGTTGCGCGGCTTGTCCGTGCCGAACACAAGATGCAGCCGGACGCGGTCGCCTTCCCGGCACTCCAGCAGCGGCGTCGGCGGCCGCGGGTCGGCCAGGGACGGCCGGGACGGCACCAGGTGGGCGCTGCGGTAGTTGATGCCCTTCTGTCCCGCGTCCTCGGGGTCGTCCTGCAGATCGCGCACCGGCTGGTCGGGGTCGCCGTCGTGGTAGTGCCGCATGCCGTCCTGGACGATCAGGACCAGCTCGTGGACCGGCGGCCCGTCCGGCCCGCGCAGCAGGGTCCGCGCCCCGGTCCACCGCTCGGGCGTGACCTCGGCCGGCTCGACGATCAGCGCGCCGACCAGCCCGCGGTGGCGGTGGGTGCGCAGGTCGGCGCGGTCCTGGAGGAGGACGGCGCCGGGTGTGTCGGCGTACCAGCGGTACACGATCTCGTCGCCCGGGCCCACCGTGCCGTCGGGGTTGCGTCCGATGTGCGCCCCGTCGCCGGTCCGTACGTCGTAGCGGACCAGGCCGCCCGGGTGCAGCGACACCCGCTGGGAGATCTCCCGGGTCGCGGGGTCGTCCTTGGCGGGCAGCGGCGGGTCGAACGGGGTGGGCGTCAGCGGCACCGCCAGCTCGTTGCGGAGCCGGATCTCCACCCATTCGCCGGCCCGGCAGCGGATGATCAGCGGCTCGTTCTCGGGCTGGCCGTCGGTGCGGTACTCCACGCCGAACGGGTCGGAGCGCTGGTCGCTGTAGCGGAGCTCCTTGCTGCGGGCGCGCACCCGGTAGCGCCGGGCCCGCGAGGCGCGGAACGGCGGCAGCGGGTCAGCGGTGCGGCGGCCGGGCAGCGGAGGCAGGTCCGGCTGTTCCCCCTCGTGCAGCCGGAAGAGCCCCCAGCACCCCATCCAGGTGTCGTCTATGCCCGCGAAGAGCCACAGGTAGTCGCCAGGGCCGCGGTACTCGTCGAGGTGGAAGCTGAATGCCTCGGAGATGCCCAGCGTCTGGTGGTCGCGCAGCGGTGACGCCTGGTCGTCGCGCCAGGCCCGCCAGCGCATGCCGTGCACCATCAGACCGTGCTGCTCCTCGTGGGAGCCCTGGTACAGCCGCAGCCGGACCGGTTCGCCCGGGTAGCCGCGCAGCAGTGGCGTACCGGGGTCGCCGTGCTTGTCGCTGGAGAACCAGTCGGCCGGTTCGTCCCCCCTCTCGTGCAGCGGTTCGCAGCGGTAGCCGACGGCCATCGCGCCGTGGTCCTCCAGCTGGCCGGGGAATTCGGGCGGGTTGATGGGATCGTCGCGGCCTTCCTTGCGCTCGAAGAGCGGTACGAAGTCGGCGACGCCGAGGACCTGTTCGCGGAAGGCCGTGCCGTCCGGGAGCCGCACCACCGCCTGGTTGGCGTTGCGCACCTCGCGGTCGTGGTCGTGCGGGTCGACCCACACCGCGCCCTCCGGCTCGGCGATCATGCTGCCGAACAGGCCGTGCCGCTGCCGTTCGTTGGCGAGCAGGTGGTCGTGGAAGAAGACGACGCCGAACTCCTCGTCGCAGTACCAGCGGTACATCCACGAGTTGTACCGGGCGAAGTCCTCCGCGCCCTGGTCGGTGGTGGTGGTACCGGAGAGGTAGTTCCAGCCGACGCTGGCGCCGTCCGACACCAGCGGATCGAACTTGACCAGGTGTACGTGCAGACCGCATTCGGGCTGGAAGGGCAGCACCTGGTCGAAGGCGGTCTCCTCCTGGCAGCCGACCGGCAGCGCGTTGGTCAGCGTGAACTCCAGTACCTCGCCCTTGCGCCCGCGGATGGCGATGGGCTGGACCTGCCGGTGGCCCTCGGCCAGCTGCCGCCGGAACTCCTCGACGCCGCCGGCCTCGTCGATCTCCTCCTTGAGCGCGAAGAGGTGGCCGCGCGGGTCGTACCACCGGCTGCCGTGCCCGGCTTCCCCGCCCGGGTGGCCGTTGCCGCCGTCGAAGTACGTGACCGGCGCCTCCAGCACGACGAGGTGGTAGCGGCGGACCGGCGGGGTGATACCTGCGGGCGTCACCTTGGTGAACGCCTCGCCCGGCTGCGGGTCGTCGACGAACGCCGCGCGCTCCAGGGCGGTGGGCTCCCGGCCCATGCCCTCCGGCATGTGCGGGGTGCGCGGCGGGCGGGGCGACTTCTGCGGGAATTCACCGGGGATGAAGGCGGGGAAGCCGGGTCGCTCGGCGGTGGGCGGCTGCGGCTGTTCGGGATTGCCGGGCAGCGGGCGCAGGGCCACGATCGGCGTGCCGTCGGGGTAACGCCCCGATCCGTCCTGCAGCTTGTCGAAGATCCGCCAGATCCCCCACATCCCGGAGTGGAAGTGCGGATACAGATGGCAGTGGAAGATCGCGTCGCCGGTGGCACGTTGGACCGAGCCCGCGACCGTCTCGATGGTGAATGCCTGCTGCGGGCCGATGGAGATGGAGTCGATCAGCGGCGAGTCGTCGTTGCCGGGCACCGCCCGCCACTGGTGCAGGTGGAGGTGGAAGACGTGGGTCTCCTTGATACCGGCGTGCACCAGCCGGATCCGCGTCCGGTCGCCCCGGTAGGCGCGCAGCAGCGGGGTCGACGGGTCGCCGAACAGCCAGGAGCTGTGGTGCTGTTCCTCGCCGACGATCTGGTCGCGCACCGGGTCGATCTCCCCGTCGGCGAGCATCTGCTCGTAGGCGAAGGCGCGCCAGCCCATCGGCTCGGTGCGGTAGCTCATCAGCATCATCGACGCGGCGTGCCCGTCGTCGTGCCCGCCATCGTGCCCGCCGTTGCCCGGGTCGTGGTCGCCGAAGATGTCCGGCGCCAGCCGCTCCCCGCCGGCGGCGACGGAGTGGGTGTGCGGGCGCGGCAGGTCGCAGTGGTACCGCGGGTGCGGCGGCAGGACGGGATTGTGGTTGTGCGTCTCGTCGTGCATGAAGATCGCGTACTCGCGGAAGCTCGGCTCGCCGGGCAGGTGCACGTCCGCGTACAGGCCGGAGGCCAGCGGCCCGCCGGTGACCGGGTCGGTCCAGGTCGCGCCGCGCGGCTCGACGATCAGCGCGCCGAACAGGCCGTGCGCGTTCGAGCCGTGCTCGGAGCCGCGCAGGTCGGCGAGGTCGCCGAAGAAGAACGTGCCTTCGTTGTCGCACCGCCAGACGTAGGTGCGGCGGCCACCGTCGGGGTCGGCGGCCGAGTCCGGGTTCCTGCCGACCCTGCCGCCGTCCGCGTCGAGGACGTCGTAGCCGACGCCCTGCGCGTGGATGCCGGCGCGCTGCGGCAGTTCATTGCGGAACCGCACCACGACCTTGTCGCCGACGTTGGCGCGCAGGACGAGCGGCCGGACGAGCGGGTGCGGCTTCGGGAGCCGGTCCGGCTCCTCGATCGGGTTCGGGAACGGGTCCGGGAACTGCTCCCGGACCCGGCGCAGCTCGGCCTCGTCGGCCGCGAGCGCGTAGATCATGCCGTTCGGGTCGTGGTCCCCCCACGTGTCATACACAATCGGAATTTGAAGTGCCACCACATCGTATGTCCGTAATGCCATGAGGCATCCCCCTGTGATGTGAAGAGTCATACGTCGTACGACACGGAGCTAGACGGCCCCTCACTTCACCCGGGTTGCTCACGGACGGACGGCACCGGGAGCCCCGGGAGCACGACGGCGCGCCGCGGCGCGGTCCCCTCGTTGCGGTAAGCCCCCCTGTGCAACGAGATGAGCGGTCATCCGCCCTCGGAGCACGCCGGCGCGCCCCTTCGTATCGATCCCGCGTCGGTCAGCGTGAACCAGACACTCTTGCCGTCCTCGGCGGGGCGGGAGCCCCAGGAGTCGGCGAGCGCGTCGACGAGCGTGAGGCCGCGGCCGGACTCGTCGTCGGTCCCGGCGGTCCGCGGGCGCGGCAGGTGCGGGTTGCGGTCGGTCACCTCGACGGTGAGTCCCGACTCGGTGCGGCACAGCCGCAGCCGGACCGGGCCCCTGCCGTGCTGGACGGCGTTGGTGAGCAGCTCGGACGTGAGCAGCTGGGCGTCGTCGGTGAGGCCGGCCAGCTGCCAGGCCTTCAGGGTGGCGGCGAGGTACGCACGGCCCTCGGACACCGCGGCGGGCACGGCATCCAGTTCGCGGCCGGCGGTCAGCGGCGGGACGCTCGGCATGCGGGCGAGGAGCAGGGTGACGTCGTCGTCGCAGCCGTCGGGGCCGGGCAGCAGGCCGGCCAGTACGCTGTCGGCCGCTTCCTCCAGCCCTGATGCGGTGGCGAACGCGCCGGCCAGGGTCCGCGCGAGGACGTCGATCCGGGCCTCGATGTCGCAGCCGGGCGTCTCGATCAGGCCATCGGTGTACACGGCCAGTGTGGCGCCGGGCGGCAGGGGGACGGTGACCTGCTCATGACCGGTCGTCCCGACGCCGAGCGGCATGTTCACCGGCACCGGCAGGGTGCTGACCTCGGCGTCGGGGGTGACCAGCAGGACCGGGAGGTGCCCGGCGGAGCAGATGTCCGCCTGCCCCGCTTCCGGGTCGATTTCCAGGTAGCAGCAGGTGACGAACTGGTCGGGCAGGTCTGCCACGACCGCTTCCATCGTGTGCATCAGCTGCCGCGGAGACATCCCGCTCTTGGCCAGCGCATGCGCGGCCGCGCGCAGCTGCCCCATCACGGCGGCCGCCTCCAGCCCGCGGCCCATGACGTCGCCGATCAGGACGCCGACCCGGCCGGCGTCCAGCGGCACCAGGTCGAACCAGTCGCCGCCGACGCCCGCGCCCTGAGTGGCGGGCAGATAGCGGTGGGCGGTGTGCAGCCCTGGCACCTCGGGCGGGGTCCCCATGAGGCTGCGCTGCAGGGTCAGCGCGACGTGCCGCTGCTGTTCGTACAGGGCGGTGAGCTCGGCCGTGGCCCGCTTCTGCTCGGTCACGTCGCGGGCGATGGCACAGGCGCCGGTGATTCTGCCGTCGAGGGAACGGGTCGGCCAGAGGGTGAGATCCACGTCGATCCGCCGTCCCGCCCTGGTGATCCGCAGGGTCTCGAAGTGCTCGATCTTCTCGCCGCGGCGGAGCCTCCCGAGCAGCTCGTCGATCTCGCCCGCGCGGTCGAGCGGCGCGAGCATGGACACGTGGGCGCCGATCGCCTCCTCGGGCGTGTAGCCGTACAGGCGCTGCGCCGCGGCGTTCCAGTACGTGATGCGGCCGTCCAGGGTCTTGGCGAGTATTGCGTCGTGCGAGGACTCGACCAGGTCGGCGAGGCCGACGATCCGTTCCTCGGCCGATTTGCGGTCGGTGACGTCCCGCGCGGCGACGGCCACCAGGGTGCCGTCGGCCGTCTCGATCGGGCTGAGGTTGATCTCGACGGGGAATTCGGTGCCGTCCCTGCGCACTCCGTACAGGTCCAGCTCCGCCCCCACCGGGCAGACCTGCCGGTTGTGGGCGTAGCCGTGCCGGTGCAGGACGTGCAGGCTGCGGAAGCGCTCCGGTACCAGGATCTCCACCGGCCGGCCGAGGAGCTCCGTGCGCTGATATCCGAACAGAATCTCGGCCTGGGCGTTGACCAGCTGGATGGCGCCGGTCACGTCGACGATCACCGTCGCTTCCGGTGCCGTTTTCAGCAGGGTACGGAACCAGCCGTCCCTGACCTCGTGCTGTCCGGCGTCCGGGAGCGGGCCGGGCCGCAGCCGGCCCGCCGCCGGTCCGTTCGCTCCGGCGGTTGCGGTGGGCTGACACAGCATCAGGGACAGGCCGACGTCGGGCTGCTGCCCGGTGTGCAGGAGCAGGCGGGTGCACAAGGAGTCCAGGGCCCCCTCGACGGACGGCACACGCAGAGCGGCCGTCGCCTCGCGGAGCACAGGGAAGGGCGCGCCCTGCGGGTCGCGGGCCTCGGTCAGACCGGCGGTGTAGAACAGCAGCCGCTCGCCGGTGCGCAGGCGGCAGCGGTACTGCCGCGGGTCCGGCTGCCGGCCCAAGGGGCGAGTGGCCACCGCGGGTTCCAGAGGAGAGACGCCGTGCCCCGAGTGCAGGGGAGCCGGATGGCCGCAGTTGACCAGCCGTACCTCGCCCGGCGCGAACTCGGCGAGCACCGCGGTGACGCAGCCCTCCGGGCCGAGCTGCGGCGTGAGCTGTGCATCGAGCGCGGAGGCGAGCCCGGGCAGGTCCTCCGCCGTCCGGGCCAGTTCACGGAAGCCGGCGCCCGCGGCCGCGGTCAGCCGCATCGCGTCCGGGCCGCTCCCCTGGACATCGCCGACGATGATCCGCACTCCGAAAGGCGTCCGCGCGACATCGCACAGCCCGCCGCCCCTCCGGGCCTGCTGTGCAAGGCGGCGGTAGCGGACGGCGCACACGAGCATGCCGTCGAGGTGCAGCGAGACGGGGCGCAGGCCCCGCTCCCGGGCGGCCCGTACGGCCTTGTGGGCCAGCGATTTCAGCGCCCGCTCGGACGCGGTCCGGTGCCACGCCACGTACACGGTGAGGGCGCAGCCGGTCAGCAGCCCGCACCACCGGAGGAGGAACGAGGCCGTCAGAAGGTTGCCGCCTGCCAGGCCCGTCGCCGCGCCGAGCGGCACCGCCCAGCAGCAGACGAGCACGGTGTGCCGCACGGCGAGCCGCGTACAGGCCAGCAGCGGGCCGATGACCAGCAGCGCGACGAGCTGCACGCCGATCAGCGCGTCCAGCACGGCGATCAGCAGGGAGACGCCCGCCGATACCGGTAGCAGGGGAGGCGGGGGTTGCCGCCGCCCCGGCACACAGATAGCCGACATGCTCTGCTCCCCCCGAACGAGCGGTGCAGCGATCAGTCTCCGTCCCCGGTCGGCCCGGGGCGAGGATCTGGTCCGATCCACCCTCTCCCGAACTAGGCGCTCAACGGTGCCTTGTCCGCAACACAACGCAATCTGCCCGGTTGTCTTCGGATCGGCGCGGGTCCTGCCACCAGGAACGGGGCCGTGCGGGCGCCGCGGCCTGCAGGCGGACGCCCGGGACACGGGCTCTCAGTCCCCCGGCTCGCGGTCCGCGCGGTGCATGACGGTGGTGGCGCCGGGGAGGTGGCCGGCCGGGTCGCGGCGGCCCACCGTGCCGTGGCCGAGTACGCCGTGGTCGTAGGCGGTTTCGGCGTGGACGGTGAGGTCGAGGCCGGCCTGTTCGTGTTCGGGGTCCGCGCGGAAGCCCATGACCTTGTCGATGGCCTTGCCGAGGGCGTAGCTGACGAGGAAGGCGTACGCGCCGGTGGCGAGGACGGCGACGAGCTGCTTGACGAGCTGGCCCGCGCCGCCGCCGGAGAACAGGCCGGCCGGGCCGTCCGTCATGGCCGAGGTCGCGAAGAAGCCGATGAGCAGGGTGCCGAGGACGCCGGCGACGAGGTGGACGCCCACCACGTCCAGGGAGTCGTCGTAACCGAAGCGGAACTTCCAGTTGACGGCGTACGAGCAGACCACGCCGGCGATCAGGCCGATCGCGAGGGCGCCCCAGATGCCGACCGAGCCGCAGGACGGGGTGATCGCGACGAGTCCGGCGACCGCGCCGGAGGCCGCGCCGAGCGTGGTGGCGTGCGCGTCCCGGCGCTTCTCCACCAGCAGCCAGCCGAGCAGGCCGGTGCAGGCCGCCGCCTGGGTGTTCAGCAGCGCCATGGCCGCCTTGCCGTCAGCGGCGACCGCGGACCCGGCGTTGAAGCCGAACCAGCCGAACCACAGCAGTCCGGCGCCGAGGATCACCAGCGGCAGGCTGTGCGGCCGCATGGCTTCCTTGCCGAAGCCGAGCCGCGGCCCCAGTACGAGGGCGAGCGCCAGCCCGGACGCGCCGCAGTTGACCTCGACGACGGTGCCGCCCGCGAAGTCCAGCGCGCCCAGCCGGTCCAGGATCCAGCCGTCGGGCGCGAACACCCAGTGCGCGACCGGTACATAGACGAGGAGGGTCCAGAGGGCGGCGAAGGCCACCCAGGCGCCGAAGCGGGCGCGGTCCGCGATGGCGCCGCTGATCAGCGAGACGGTGAGGATCGCGAAGGTGAGCTGGAAAGCGGCGAAGAGGGCGGTCGGGATGTTTCCGGTGACGCTCTTCGGGCCGATGCCGTGCATCCCGAGGTGGTCCAGGCCGCCGATCAGGCCGAGGCCGGCGTCCGGGGCGAAGACCAGACTGTATCCGATCGCGAGCCAGACGACGGTGACGACGGCGATCGC
This sequence comes from Streptomyces purpurogeneiscleroticus, assembly GCF_020024005.1. Classification (NCBI taxonomy): domain Bacteria; kingdom Bacillati; phylum Actinomycetota; class Actinomycetes; order Kitasatosporales; family Streptomycetaceae; genus Streptomyces; species Streptomyces purpurogeneiscleroticus. The sequence goes on along the minus strand of NZ_NHSG01000197.1, from coordinate 4,769 downwards.
GACGAAGCTCATCATGAGCATGTTCAGCACGCTCTTGGCGCGCACCATGCCGCCGTAGAAGAGCGCCAGGCCCGGCGTCATCAGCAGGACCAGGGCCGTCGCGGCCAGCAGCCAGGCGGTGTCCCCGGAGTCGATTCCGGCAGGCATGTGGGTCAACCTTCCTGCCCGGCGGAGATGACAGGGGGCGACGCCGGGCCAGGGAAGAGAGTGACCCGCCGCAATTTCCGCTTTCGAACGTCGGTGTTTCCGCGACGTTTCGCGTTACCCCGGTGTTTCCCGCAGCTCCCGGCGCAGGATCTTGCCTGTGGCCGTTTTCGGCAGATCATCCAGGAAGGATATGGAACGCGGGTATTTATAGGCCGCCATCTGCTCCTTGCAGTACCCGATCAGCTCCTCCTCCGTGACGGATTCGCCCCGTTTGACGGACACGAACGCCTTCACCGTCTCGCCCCGGTACGCGTCCGGCACGCCGACCACCGCCGCCTCCCGGACCGCCGGATGCCCGTACAGCACGTCCTCCACCTCGCGCGGCCACACCTTGTACCCGGCCGCGTTGATCATGTCCTTCTTGCGGTCCACGAGGTAGAACCAGCCGTCGGCGTCCATGAAGCCGACATCACCGGTGCGCAGCTCGCCGCCGGGCAGCGCCGCGGCGGTCGCTTCCGGCTTGTTCCAGTACCCGGGCACCACCTGCGGCCCGGACGTGGCGATCTCCCCGGTCTCGCCGACCGGCACCTCCGCCCCGTTCTCATCGAGGATGCGCACGACAGTGTTGAAGACCGGTACGCCCACCGACAGGGCACCCGACTCCGGGTCGACCGGCGCCTGCGCGCCGAGCGGGACGGCGTGCGAGGGCGAGTTGGTCTCCGTCAGCCCGTAGATGTTGTGGATGTACCGCCCCGTCGCCTTCTCGAACTGCTCGTTGACGGCCGGGGCGATGGGCGCGCCGCCGGAGTAGACGGCACGGAGCGAGGAGAAGTCCTCGCGGGTGGCGTCCGGGGCGCCGGTCAGGCTGATGAAGACGGTGATGGCGCCGACCGTGAACGTCGGCCGGTGCTCGCGCAGTGCGTCCAGGACGACGCCCGGGTGGAAACGGTGCGCGAGGACGAGCGGGCAGGGCAGCAGCAGGGCGAGCGCCAGATGCCCGATGAGCCCGGTGATGTGGAACAGCGGGGCGACGCCCAGAATGCTGTCCGCCTCCGTCAGCCGCATCCACTCCCGGTACGTACAGGCGTTGAACAGCATCGTGCCGTGCGTGTTGAGCGCGCCCTTGGGCTCCCCGGTGGTGCCGGAGGTGTAGGTGAGGACGGCGATGTCGGCGGGGGCGGGCGACGCGGGCTCGGGGGCCCGGCCCGCGTAACGCTCGACGAGCGTACGGAGGTCGAGCGTCCCCCGGGGACGGCCCCGCCGCGTACCGTCGAACAACCGCACATCGTCGCGCGTCTGCCAGTCCAGCGCCGAACAGGTGACAACGGTGGCGACCTGCGTGACACCACCACCGATGACGCCCCTGGCCACGTCCTCGTACAGCTCGTCCAGGCACAGCAGCGCGCTCGCGCCGGAGTCGGTGAGCAGATACCGCAGCTCGCGCGCCTTGTTCATCGGGTTGACGGCGACCGCGGCGCCGCCGGCCTTCCAGGCGGCGAGCAGGCCGATGACGAATGCCGGGCCGTTCTGGAGGTAGAGCGCGAGCCGGTCGCCGGGCGCAAAGCCGTGCTCGGCCAGGGCAACGGCGAGCGCGTCGGAGGCGGTGTCGAGGTCCGCGAGGGTGAGGACGCCGTCGAAGTACCGGATCGCCTCGGTACCGGGGCTGCGGGCGACCGAGGCCCGGAAGGCGTGCAGGAGGGTGGGGTGTTCGGGCGTGATGTCGGCAGGGGTTCCCTCGGCGTACCGCGCCAGCCACGGGCGCTCCGTGTAGCCGCTCACTTGATCACCACGGGGTTGACGGGGGCGCCGGTGGCGCGGTGCACCTTCAGCGGCGCCGCGGTGTAGAGGAAGGTGTACCGGCCGTCCTCCGCGCAGCTCGCGGCGAGCTTCTCCAGGTCGCAGAGTTCGGTGAGGGCGATGCCGAGGTTGCGCATCAGGGCGCAGTGCAGCGGCAGTGCGAAGCCGGTCCCGGGCTCGATGGTCCGCTCGTTGGCGATGGTGTCCGTGACGAGGTTGGGGATCTCCTTCTCCTGGAACCAGCGCACCAGCTCGGGGCTGTACGTCAGCCCCGGCTCGCAGAAGTCCTCGTAGAACGCGTCGCCCTGCTCGTGGAAGAGCGCCAGGAAGTTGGTGCGGACGAGGAGGATGTCGTGCGGCTCGATGACGGTGCCCTGCGCCGCCGCGCACGCCTCCAGGTCCTCGTGGGTAATCGTCTCGCCCGCCTCCAGGTTCTTCTTGCCGCGGAAGCGCGCCATGTCGAGGAGGATGCCGCGGCCGGCCACGCCGCGTTCGGCGATCGGCTCGACGCTGGCCCTGTCCAGCCCGCCGATGGTCGTCCGGGCGTCGTACCCGTTCCAGATCTTGCCGCCGTACCAGACGTGGCCGAGCGCGTCGTACTGCGTGGACCCCTGCAGAAAGGCGTCGATCTTGTCATCGGCGTAGTGCAGGCCGCCGGGCGCGTCGGGGGCGTCGGCGCCGTCCCAGTGCGACTCGTCCATGATCATGGTGCGCTCGGCGGGCGACCGGCCCGGCCACACGGGGTCGCCCTTCGGGTCGCCGATCAGCCGCTGCAGGGTGAAGACCTGCCCGGAGCGGATCTGCGCCGCGCCGCGCAGCACCTCGGCCGCGTCGAGGTAGTTCAGCGCACCCACTTCGTCGTCCGGCCCCCACTTGCCCCAGTTGGTGGGGGCGTCGCGGAGCAGTTCTTCCATGGTCGTGATGTCGGTCATCGAAACGCGCCTTCCTCACGCCGGCCATTACCGACCAACCGCTCGGGTTGGCAGTGCGCTGGTTACTGTGAATCAGCTCTCAACCCACCGTCAACGGGTCGGCAAGAAGGTTTCTCAAGGCGTCCACGGACGGCGCATGCTGTTCAGCTAGGCTGAACAGCATGCAGGAGAGCACCCCTCGGCCCGGCGGCGTGGGGCCGGCCGTACGGCAGGCGCGCGAGGCCCGCCGGCTGTCCCTCCGGGAGCTGGCACGGCGCCTGGAGGTGAGCCCCGCGACGCTGAGCGCCATCGAGAACGGCAAGGTCGACATCACGGTCGGCCGCCTGCACCGCATCGCCGACGCGCTGGGAACGACGGCCGACCGGCTGCTCCGGTCCGGCGGCCCGGCGGCTCCGGCCGGTACTGCGGAGGCGGAACCGGGCGGGGCGGAACGCGACTGGCGGGTGTTCGGCCCCCTGGACATCGATCCCGTACTGTCCGCCGCCATCGGGGTGTTCGTGGCGGCGGGCTATCACGGGGCGACGGTGCGGGAGATCGCGGCACGCGCCGGGATGAGCGTGCCCGGCGTGTACCACCACTACCCCAGCAAGCAGCACCTGCTGGTCGCGACGCTCGACCGCACCCTGAGCGAGCTGCTGTGGCGGGTACGGGCCGCCCGCCGGGAGGGCAGCACCCCCGCCCGCCGGGTCGCCCTAGTCGTGGAGGCGCTGGCCCTCTTCCACACCCACCGCCGCGAACCGGCCTTCATCGGCGCCAGCGAGATGCGCAGCCTGCACCCCGCCAACCGGCGCCGGATCACCGCACTCCGCAACGACGTCCAGCACATACTGGACGCCGAGATCGACGCCGCGGTACGCGAGGGCACATTCACCACCCCCCACCCACGCCACGCCGCCCGCGCAATCGCCACGATGTGCACCTCACTCCCCCAGTGGTTCCGCACCGACGGCCCGTCCACACCGGAACAGATCGCGCGCGAGTATGCGGGGTTCGCGCTGGGGTTGCTGGGGGCACGGTCGTCAGCCGTGTGAGCGGCCGGCGGTCGACTGCACGGCCGTGGCCAGCGCCAGTGCGGCGATGTCCGGGCCCGAGCAGCCGCGTGAGAGGTCGTGGAGGGGGGCCGCCAGGCCCTGGAGGAGGGGGCCGATGGCGGTTGCGCCGCCGAGGCGTTGGGCGATCTTGTATCCGATGTTGCCGGCGGCCAGGCCCGGGAAGATGAAGGTGTTGGCCTGCCCCGCGACCGGTGAGGCGGGGGCCTTGGCGCGGCCGATCGCGGGTACGGCGGCCGCGTCGTACTGGAGGTCGCCGTCCACCTCCAGGCCCGGATCGGCCGCCCGGATCAGGCGTACCGCGTCGCGGACCCGGTCGACCTGAGGGTGCTGCGCGCTGCCCTTCGTACTGAAGGAGAGCAGCGCCAATCGTGCGCGTTCGTCGGTGAGTTGCTCGTACGTGGTGGCCGTGGCGCGGGCGATGTCGGCGAGTTCCGCGGAGGTGGGGTCGACGACGACGGCGCAGTCGCCGTAGCCGAGGGCGCGGCCGTCGGGCAGCACCATCAGGAAACTGCTGGAGAGCGTGCGGATGCCGGGGGCCAGGCCGACGACGTAGAGGCCGGCGCGCAGTACGTCGGCGGTGGGGCGGTTGCTGCCCGCGACACAGCCGTCGACGTCGCCGAGGCGGAGCGCGGTGGCGGTGAGGAAGAGGGGGTCGGCGGCCAGTTCGCGGCGGTCGTGGGAGGTGAGGCGGCGGCGTGCCTCGAGGGCTTCGGCGAGCGCGTCCGTGCAGCGGGGGTCTTCGGCCAGCCGGGCGGGGTCGAGGATGTCGAGGGCGTCGGGGTCCTCGGGGAGTTTGAGGTCGAGATCGGCGGCGAGGTCGCGGATGCGGGTGGGGGTGCCG
>NZ_NHSG01000196.1:0-47485 GCF_020024005.1 Streptomyces purpurogeneiscleroticus | reverse complement strand
CGCCCCGCGAAACTGCCGCACGTACCCGACGCCGCCAAGGCCCAGCTCGCCTCCGACCTCACCGAAGAAACGCTCGGCGGCAAGGTCGACGTCCTGATCGACACGGTCGGCGGCACCATCCTGCGCACCGCCCTCACCCTCGTCCGCCCGCGCGGCCGGGCCGCCCTCCTCGGCTACACCGCCGGCCGCGAACTCACCCTCGACCTCACAGACTTCTTCCTCGCCGACGTCTCCCTCCTCCCGGTCAACATGATCTCCCGCGGCCAGGAAGTCGCCCCCGAGGTCCTACGCCTCCTGCCCGACCTGTCCTCCGGCGCACTGTCACTGCCCTACGAGCGCTACGCAATGAACGCCCTCGGCGAAGCGGTCGAGCACCTGCGCACGGGCACGGTGGTCGGCAAGATCGTCCTCGACATGGGCGACGCGGAGTAGCGAACCCAGGCCCTCGCAGGAACAGAGCCGGACCGGACTGCGCCGATGCCCGGTTGTTCCGTGACCGGGTCGTCGGCTCGTACTTGTCGACGGCGCCGTTGCCGTCGACAAATACGCCCCGGACGGCCGGCCACTCCGCGGCCCCCTGGCCGCCGGATCCGACACAGGCGGCCTGTGGCACCGCAAAGGTCGTGAAAGACCTCGACCGCTGCCTCTCGGGCTGAGTTAGAGGTCCGTGCGCATGCGGATGGGGAGAGACGCCCAGGAGCGCAGGGTGTTGTTGGGGTGGCGTTGCGGCTCTCCGGCGAGTTCGATGCCGGTGACGCGTCGGGCCAGGGCGGCCAGCAGCGTCTCGGCCTCGAGGCGGGCGACGTGCTGGCCGATGCACTGATGGATGCCCATCCCGAAGCCGACGTGCCCCGAGGGGTCACGTGTCAGGTCGAAGCGGTCGGGGTTCTCCCAGCGGTCGGGGTCCCGGTTGGCCGAGCCGAGGAACATCAGGATTTTGGTCTCCTTGGGGATGACCGTCCCGGCGATGTCGACGTCGGCGGTGGCCGTACGGAAGAAGGTCTGCACCGGCGACTGCCAGTCCACCGCCTCGTCGAACGCCGCCCGGGCCAGTTCCGGTCGTTCCCGCAGCCCCCACGGAACCCGGTCGACTGGCCCCACCGCTATCTGGAGCGCACGACGGTGGACGCCCGAACGGCGGTCTGCGTCCTCACCCACGGCACCGAATTCGACATACCCCTGCTGCGCCTCGCGCTCGACCTGTCCGTCGGCTACGTCGGTGCGATGGGCTCCCTCCGCACGCATCAGGCACGCGGCTGCCCCTGTCCCTGAGCACCGGCCCGATCCATCGGCTGGGCGCACCGGCCTCGGGGCTCAGCGGAGTGCGGTGGCGTTGGCCGGTGATCCCACGCCGCCGGTGAGGTGGAGCGGTTTCACTGTGACAAGGCTGTCCCAGCGGCCGGTGGACCGGCAGTCGGCGGCCAGGGCGGTCAGGTTCCACAACTCGCCCAGGGGGAGGCCGAGTTTGGCGATCAGCTCTTGGTGCATCATCCCGGCGTCCTCGGGAGCGCTGTCGTGGAAGGCGCTGTCGCGCAGGACGGGGAGTACTTCGACGGCGAAGGTGTCGGTGGCCATGAGGGCGATGCGGTGGTCCCAGCACCAGGCGGCGAACTCGCGGGTCTGGGCGAATCCGGTGGCGCGCCGTGCGGCCCGGACTTCGTTCTGCAGGGCGGTGTCCGCGTTGAGGTACCAGTGGGCCCAGCCGGTGTGGACGAGTACCAGGTCGCCCTCCTCGATATGGCACCCCTGCGCGGCCAGCGCCTCGTCGAGGTCCGCCGGGGTGAGGGCGGGGCCGGCGGCATGGTCGAGTGGGGTGCCGCGTTCGCGCAGGAGCCCTTCGACGTCGATGAGCAGTCCGCGCCCGGCCAGCGGCGTCTCGGCCCACAGCTGGACTCCCAGGCGTGGGCTGCGCGGTGTGATGTCGTCGTCGGGTACGCCGTTGTAGAAACCGTGGCCCGAGGCGCGCCGGTGGCGCAGCCCGTCGATCTGGGTGCTGGCCTGGAGGTGGAAGCCGTCCAGGACATCGTCGCGGGCCTGGGCGTGTTTGGCGGTGATGCGGTGTTGGGGAATGCCGCGTGCTCTGGACATGGGTGGGTCGAACGCATCGAGGGGGTAGTCCAGGTTCACGGCGTGGCCGTTGCGGACGCACTGTGCGGCGCGCAGGACCTGGCGCGGGCCGGCGAAGTTGGCCATGCCGCGTTCGGGCTCGTGGGGGAAGAGGTGCCAGCTGGATCCGGGCGGTGCGTCGGTGCGCTGGAGGAGTTCCCGGTAGGTGGGCAGGGGCACGGGCTGTCTTTCGGTCAGGCGCAGCGGACGGCGATGGCGTCCGCCGCGCGTCGGACTTCGGTGATGAGGTGGGGGTGTTCGGTCTCGGGAAGGTCGCTGCTGGGGCCGGCAACACTGAGTGCGCCGAGGAGCCTTTCGCCGTGGAGGATGGGAGCGCTGATCGAGGTGACGTCCAGGACGCGTTCGCCATGGGCGAGGGCGTAGCCGTCCTCCTTCACACGCCGCAGTTCGGCGGTCAGGCCGTCGGCGGTGGTCTGCTCGCCGGAGGCGAGGGTGAAGGGGGTCACGGTGTCGGTGTAGGCCGCTTGTTCCTCCTCGGGCAGCCAGGCCAGCAGGGCTTTGCCCGCGCCCAGGTGCAGCGGGAGCTTGTCGCCGATGGGCAGTTGGTAGCGCAGCGGGTTGCGGCCTTCGACGCGGGCGATCGGTACCCGTGCGCGGCCTACCCGTACGAACAGGGTCGGGGTGAGGCCGGTGGTGGCTGCCAGCTCCTGGAGGATCGGCAGGGCGACCTGGCTGAGTCGGTTGTTGACCAGGAAGGCGTGGGCGGTGGCGACAGCCGCGGGCCCGGCGACGTATCCGGCCTCCTCCTTGGCCGCGTAGCCGCGGTCGATGAGGACGTTCAGGATGCGCTGTGCGGTGGCCACGTGCAGTTCCGCGCGGCGGGCGACGTCGCTCAGACGCAGCGGTTGGCGGGCGTCTTCGAGGACGCCCAGGACGTCGAAGGCCCTGTCGAGCGAGCGCATGGGGGTGGCGGAGGAAGTGGCCATGAGCAGTGGACTCCTGGAGGTTCGGCGTGGCACGCGGTTGTTCCGTACTCCGATAAGAGTTATCAGAACGCGCGCGCCTGGGGGATCACCCGATCGCCGAATGCGTCCAGGCTGCCGGCCCTCTCCTACTGCGGCCCGGGTCCTGCGGCCGATTGCGGCGCGGGATGCGCGGCGGGCGCGCCGGTCTTCTCGTCCTTGAGGTAGGAGAGGACGAAGGCGAGCAGTCCGCTGATGCCGGCGGAGATGAAGGTCGACGGGCCGGCGTCCTCCTCGACGGCCGCGACCCAGCCGGCGTCGCCCAGGGCGATACCCAGAGCCTGACCGGTGACGATGACCAAGCCTCCGGCCAAGAAGGCGATGATGCTGAGGCGGAAGAGGAACTGAAGGGATCGGACGGGCATGGTGGGGCCTTTCGGTCGGCCGGGTCAGACGGGCAGGACGCCGGTGGCCACGGCGGCCCCGATGAACAGGATGGGGATGCAGTAGTAGGTGAGCAGTGGCACGAAGGTGCGGGAGGGGTCGACGCCCGCGATGCCGCTGGCGACGAAGATCGGTGCTCCCGAGGGAGGCGAGGCACCCTCGGTGGAGGCGAAGATCAGTACGGCGACGCAGGCGGTGGCCGGGGAGACTCCGGCGCCGATCAGTGCGGAGACCGCGACGGGGCCGATGGCGGCCATGGTCGCACTGGCGGTGAGCGGGACGGCGACGCCGACGACGAGGACACCGACGACCAGAGCCATGGCCCACAGCGGTGCTTCGACCCCGGCGAGCAGATCGGTCAGTTGCCGGGGCAGGCCGAGTTCGCCCAGGGCGTTGGCGGCGGAGAAGGCGGCGATGATGGTGACGCCGAGGACACCGAATTGCGGCGCGGCGCCACCGAGCAGCTCCCACCAGGCACGTCCGGTGTGCGGCAGATGCCGTCGGCCGAGCAGCAGCACGATGGCGATCATGAGGACCGGTATCCAGGTGATCAGGCTGATCGCGTCCGACATCGTGGCCCCCACATAGCGGCCGAGGTCGCCGGCGAGCGGCCCGCGGGTCAGCAGCAGGGGGATCGCGATACCGCCGAACAGGAGCAGGCTGGTCCAGCCCGCGCCCAGTGTGCGGCGCAGCGGCTGCAGCTCGGAGGTGTCCACCGGCCGGATGCCGTAGCGACGGACCATGACGAACGCCGCGAGCAGGCGGTATCCCAGGCACCACAGGCCGCCGAGGAACAGCGGGAGCACGATCTCGTCGGTGGATACGACCGAGGCGACGCCTGCCGAGCCCATGAGGATGAACATGGTGGAGCTGAACGGGAAAGTGACGCCCATGCCGGCGCCGCCCGCCGCGACGGTGGCCGCGATCTCGCCGCTCACGTTCGAGCGCTTCATCCACGGAATGGTCACCGAACCGACCGCCGCGGTGATCGCGGCGCCCACGTGGGCAATGGCGCCGAAGACGCCGGAGGCGACGGTGGAGGTGTAGATGGGGCCGCCGCGCAACCGTCCGAGCAGTGAGTTGAGGATGTCCAGGAGGTGGTCCAGGACCGGAGTGCGGGCCAGCAGGTAGCTCATGAAGACGAAGGCGAGGGCGGCGAAGGTGACCTCTTCCTGCATTGCCTCGGCGAAGCTGCTCCACATCACGTGGCCGATGTCGCCGCCCGCGAACAGACCGGTGACCAGGAACCCCACGAGCAGCGCCTCGCCGATGTTCCGTCTGAGGACTGAGTTCCACACGATGATGGCTGCGATGTAGCAGCCCAGCGCCCATACTGCGATCACGATGCGCCTCCTGTTCCGGCCGCGGCGGCACGGATGGAGGCGCGGCGTCCTGCTTCGTCGGCCTCGACCGCGCGGGCGGCAGCGAGCACCGACTCTGCCCGGTCGGCGGGGACGACGGCGACTCCGTCGCTGTCCGCCACGACCAGATCCCCCGGTCGGCAGACGAGCCCGCCCACCGCGACGGGCACATTGACGTGCCCGGGACCGAACTTGTACGGGCCTGCCGGAGTCACCGCGCGCGCCCAGACGGGGAAGCCGATCTCGGCGAGCACGTCGATGTCACGGGCCGCGCCGTCCAGGACCATGCCCACCACGCCGCGGGACTTGGCGCGTTCGGCGATCAGCTCGCCGATCAGCGCTCGGGAGGTGTCGCCCTCCCCGTTGACGACGATGAAGTCACCGGGCACCGCGGCCTTGACGGCCTCGTGGATGGCACGGTTGTCACCCGCGCGGGTCCACACGGTCAGCGCCCGCCCGATGGCCCGCGCCCCCTGCCACATCGGCCGGATCCCCGAGTCCAGCAGGCCGAGCCGGTCCACCGCGTCACCGATGTTGGCGGTGGCGATGTCGCGATGCGCGGCGAGCAGCTCGTCGGAGACAAGCGGCATGTCGTGCAGCCGCTCTGGGCGGGCCGCCAACGTGTGCACGCGACCGACCGCGCGGGCGAGCTCGGCATCCAGGTCGAGGTCGGCCAGCAGATCCGCGGCGGCGGAGAGCTCGAACGCCCGGCGCAGGCCGTGCTTGGTGGTACCCGCGTACAGCCGCTGCAGAGTGTTCTCACCACCGGCGAGTTCCGCGGCAATCTGCTCCCGTACCCAGGGCTCGTCACCAGCTGCCCGGCCCGCCTCCACAGCCTGCACGATGACTGCGCCCAAGCCCTTCATGAACACACTGCGCAGCAGCTTGCGGGCCGAGGCCGCCCCCGGCTCCCCGCCCAGGTCCTCCACCGGGGCTCCCAACGCGCCGAAGTAGTCGGCGACCACCGTGGCGCCGGGACCACTGGTCACCAGGGCGGTGCGGTGGCGGTTGGCGGGAACCGAGCCGATGACCGACACGTCCGCGAAGACGGCCCCCGACGAGGCACTCACCACCTCCGCGATGCGCTGCTTCAGTCCCGGAGCGCCTGCGTTCATGTCCGCGTACACGGCGGCGGCACCCAAATGCGGGGCGGCCTGCTGAGCCACCTCAAGGGCCACCCTCGCGCCGGTCAGTCCGAGTACCAAGTCACATCCCCGCACCGCGGCCTCGACGCTCCCGGCACGCTCCACCCCGTTGGGAGTGGGCACCTCCCCCGGGTCGTATCCCACCACCGACCAGCCGCTCTCCAGGAACCCCGTCGCATACAGGGCTCCCGCCTCGCCCAGTCCGAGCACTCCGACACGCATGAGTGGCCTCCTCGCCATCCATCAGGGATTATCATTGCGTGATAAGGTTTATCGCTTAGTGATGATGGATGTTGCCCTTGCGTGAAGCGCGCGTCAAGAGCCGGAGAATGATCGATCAAACGAGCCCGCCACTGATGAGCGAGGGGGCATCGCGCTCAGAGCTTGGAGGATCCTCGACGCAATCGGCGTCGAGGGCGACTTGAGCGGCTTTTCTTCTGCTGCGGCAGACTCACCGCATGCGGTGACGTCCCGTGGGCACGCTGTGGCGGAAGAGCCGTTGCCAGGTGAGGCGACGACGACGGCGCGGTCCTGGTGCGCGCCGTGTCGTCGGTCGGCAGAGAGGTCGAGCGATTCGCCCGGACCGTCGGGCACGTAAGGGAGTTGGCCTTCGACGGTATCCACGACGTGCCGGGCCCCCGCCTCAGGAGCCCGGCCTGCGGGCCCGGAAGAGCAGACCCGAAAGAGTAGAGGAGAGTGCAGGTCCTACCACTCGGCCAAGGAGCCGTCGGCCTGGCGCCATACCGGGTTGCGCCAGCGCTGGCCTGCCTCGGCGGCCCGGCGTACGGCGGCTTCGTCGATCTCGATGCCCAGGCCGGGGCCGGTGGGCCGGGCGATGTGGCTGTCGGTGAAGTCGAAGACGCTGGTGTCGACGAGGTAGTCCAGCAGGTCGTTGTCGGCGTTGTAATGGATGCCGAGGCTCGTCTCCTGAATGAGGGCGTTGGGAGTGGCGAAGTCGATCTGCAGGGAGGCCGCGAAGGCGATCGGCCCGAGCGGGCAGTGCGGGGCGAGGGAGACGCCGTGCGCCTCGGCCATCGCTGCGATCCTGCGGACCTCCGAGATGCCGCCCGCGTGGGACAGGTCGGGCTGGGCGACGGCGATGCCGGAGCGGAGCACCTCGCGGAAGTCCCAGCGCGAGTACAGCCGTTCACCGGTGGCGATCGGGACGACGGTGGAGGCGCAGATGCGCTCGAAGTCGCCGGTCAGCTCGGGCACGATCGGCTCTTCGACGAAGAGCGGGTGCAGCGGCTCCAGCAGACGGCATGCCTCGCGGGCCAGGGCCGGGGAAACGCGCCCGTGGAAGTCGATGGCGATGTCGGCCTCGTCACCGATGGCCTCGCGCACGGCGGCGACGCGGCCCACCAGCATGTCGAGTTCGGCCTTGGACTCCAGGGCGCGAACCCTGCCGGTGCCGTTCATCTTGACAGCGTCGAAGCCCTGCGCCATCCGCTCGCGGGCGTGCTCGGCGACCCGGTCCGGCTCGTCGCCGGCGATCCAGGAGTAGGTCCGCATGCGGTCGCGCACCGCACCGCCCAGCAACTCGTAAACGGGCACGCCGAGGGCCTTGCCCTTGATGTCCCACAGTGCCTGGTCGATGCCGGCCACCGCGCTGGAGAGGATCGGACCGCCGCGGTAGAAGCCGCCCTTGGTGAGTACCTGCCAGTGGTCTTCGATGCGGTACGGGTCCTCGCCGACGAGGTAGTCCGAGAGCTCTTCGACGGCGGCCGCGACGGTGGCCGAGCGGCCTTCGATCACCGGTTCGCCCCAGCCGGTGATTCCCTCATCGGTACGGATGGCCAGGAACAGCCAGCGCGGTGCGACGGAGAACGTCTCCAGTGCTGTGATCTTCATCGGTGTCCCTTTCGGTTGAGTTCTTCCATCAGCTCGGGGAGCCGCTCGAACTGGGCGGGATCGGCCAGAGCCGACCCCAGGGAGACGGCGGCGGCTCCGGCGTCGAGGAATTCCACAGTGTTGTGCAGGCCCATGCCACCGGTCGCCACGAAGCGCGCCTCGGGGAACGGCCCCGCCATCGCGGTGATCCAGCCGGACCCGAGATCGGCTGCGGGGAAGGCTTTGAGCCAGGTCAGGCCGAGTGCCTGGGCCTGCTGGATCTCGGTGGCGGTCGCCACGCCCGGCAGATGCGGCAGGCCCGCGGCGAGCGAAGCCTCCGCGACCTCGCGGGAGAACCCGGGGGCAACGGTGAAGCGTGCCCCCGCTGCCACGGCCTGCTCCACGCGTTCGAGGGTGGTTACCGTGCCGGCGCCCACCACGGCGCCGCGCTCCTCACCGGCTGCCACCGCCGCCCGCAGCGCCGTCACCGCGGCATCGCTCTGGACGGGTACTTCGACGAGCCGGATGCCGACATCCCAGGCCCGGCGGCTCACCTCCACGGTGCGTTGCGGGTCGAAGCCGCGCAGAATCGCCATGAGGGGGAGGTCGTCGAACGCCTCCTGGAACAGTCGGTCGTGTTCGGTCATGTGGCGCGTCACCGTTGGGTCCGTCGTCATTGGGTCCGGCGTCATTGGGTCCGGCGTCATTGGGTCCAGCCAAGTGCTCGGGAGATGGTGTGGGCGGTGGTCCGGATCGTCGGCAGCAACTCTTGCAGCCGGGCGAGGTCCACCTGTGCCTTGAGCGCCGTGACGGACAGGGCGGTGCGCACCGCGCCCGTGCCGTCCCGGACCGGAACGGCAACGCAGTTGATGAAGTGCTCGTACTCTCCGTCGTCCGCCGCCCAGCCGCGCTCGCGGATCTCGCTCAACTGCGCGGCGAAGTCGTCGGCAGTCGTCACCGTCGCGTCGGTGAACCGCTCGTAGGAGTAGCCCGCCAGGACTTGGGCGCGCTCCTCCGGAGACATATAGGCCAGGATCACCTTGCCGACGCCGGAGGTGTGCAGCACGACTGCCTTGCCGATCTGCGAGTACAGCCGTACTCCACCCTGCGGGTCGATCTTGTCGACGTAGAAGACGCGGCCTTCCTCGACGGTGGCGATGTGCACGGTGAGGCGGAGCTTGCGCCCCAGTTCCAGCAGGTACGGGTGGGCAATGGTGCGCAGGTCGAACTGTTCCAGTGCGGACTGCGCCAGGCCGGCCAGTCGGTAGCCGACGGCGAACGAGCCGTCCTCCCGCTTGCGGGCGAGCCCGCCTCGGCACAGGTCCTGCAACAAACGCAACGCCGTGGTCCGGTGGACGCCCAGGCTTTCGGCGACGTCCGTCGGATGCTGGGGGCTCTCGCTGATCATTTCCAGGACACAGATGGCGCGTTCCACGGTCTGGCTCATCGGGCGGCCTCCGTCGTACGCAGAACGGTGGCATCCGCGTGGTCCTCGACCGCGCCCAGGGCGAAGGCGGCCAGCCGGTGGCCGAGCCGCAGTCGGTCGGCCGGCTCGGCGCCGCGCAGCCAGGCGGAGAGGTAACCGGCCGCGAAGGCGTCCCCCGCGCCGACGGGTTCGACCACCTCGACCGGGTTCGCGGGGACGAAGACGGCCGGGCCGTCCCCGGGCGGGAAGTGCGTAGCGCCGACATCCGCGTTTTTCACCACGAGGTGCCTTTCGGGCCCGACCAGCTCACGAACCTGTTCCGCGGTCTCGGCCCCCCAGACGTGCTGGGCCTCGTCGAGGCCGACGAAGACGACGTCCGCCTGGCGTGCCAGGGCGAGGAGCGGTCCGGCGGCTTGCTGCGTACTCCACAGGGCGGAGCGGTAGTTGACGTCGAACGAGCAGATCTTCCCGGCCGCACGTGCGCGTTCGAAGAGAGCCGTCGATGTCGCAGCACAGCCGTCCGAGAGGGCAGGTGTCACTCCGGACAGGTGCACCAGGCGCGCCGTGGAGAGCGGGAGGCCGTCGAGGTAGGCAGGCGTCATCCTGGAGGCGGCCGAGCCGGCCCGGTAGTAGTGCACCCGTGTGCCCTCCGGGCCGGGGTCCTTGAAGTACACACCGGTCGGTGCCGAGCGGTCCCGCTCGACGTGGCCGACATCGACGCCCGTGCGCGCGATCGCGGCCAGTACCTGCTCCCCCAGCGGGTCGGCGCCCACTCGGCTCGCCCACGCGGTCCGGTGGCCGAGGTCGCTGAGGTACTGCGCGACCGTCGACTCGGCTCCGGCGACCCGGATGGCCGCACTGCGTGCGGTGGCGAGACGCTCGCCCGGCGCGGGGGCCACCAGGACCATCGCCTCACCGAGGCACAGCACTTCGGGTTCTGACACTCTTCCTCACACCTCTGCGTATTCGATGTCGTTCTGCGTGCGGCCGTCGCCGGCGCCGCCCTTGAGCTCCTTGCGGCGCAGCACACGAGGCGCGGTCTCCGGCAGCAGCAGCACCGACACGGCGGTGACGATCCCCGACAGGGCCATGTACCCGGCGAGCAGCCACGGACTTCCGCCGCCCGCGTGTACCAGCAGGGTGGCGATGAACGGCGCCGTGCCGGAGAACAGTACGGCGGTGGTTTCGCGGGCCAGGACCAGACCGGTGTAGCGCACCTCGGTGGGCAGCAGCTCGGAGAAGAACGAACCCGCCGGGCCGAAGATCATCGAATTGAGCATGACGGCGAACCCGAGGGTCACGGCCATCACGATCAGTGGCGTCGACTTCGTGCCCACCAGGAGCCAGAACGGTCCGGCGAACACGGCGATGGCCAGACCGCCCGCGATCATCAGCGGGCGTCGGCCGATCCGGTCGCACAGCCAGCCGCAGACCGGCACGCCGAAGATGGAGACGGCGGAGGCCACGGTGATGGCGATGACGGCCACGTTGTCCGGCAGCCCGAGCTGCTGGGTGGTGTAGGCGGGCAGATAGCCCTGGATCGAGTACGAGGCGATCGCGGTGGCACAGCCCGCGCCGATCATGAGCAGAATCCGCCGGCCGTGGTGGCGGACCGCCTTCACCAGTGGGGCCTTCTCCGTCCTGCCCTCGGCCACGGCGTCCTTGAAGCTCTCGCTCTCCTCGGAGGTGTACCGCAGGACGATGCCGCCGATCACCACGAGCACCGAGGCGAGGTAGGGCAGCCGCCATCCCCAGCTGAGGAACTGTTCCTGCGGCAGCGAGGAGACCACTGCCATGGATCCGGACGCGCACAACACGCCCAGGAACTCGCCGGCGCCGGGCAGCGACGCGTAGAAGCCGCGATTGCCGGGCTTGGCGCTCTCGGTGGTCCACACATAGGCGCCACCGAGTTCGGCACCGACACCGAGACCCTGCAGGATCCGGCAGACGACAAGCAGCGCCGGCGCCCACAGACCTATCTGTTCATAGGTCGGCAGCACACCGATGGCCAGGGTGCCGAAGCCCATCATCAGCAGCGTCACCATCAGCACCGGTTTGCGTCCCCAACGGTCACCGAAGTGCGCCAGGATCAGCCCGCCCACGGGACGTGCGGCGAAACCGACGGCGAAGGTGGCGAACGAGGCGAGAGTGGCGGCGAACTCGGATTCACCCGAGAAGTAGATCTTGTTGAACACCAGCGCCGCGGAGGTGCTGAACAAAAAGAAGTCGTACCACTCCAGGACGGATCCGACCACTGCGGCCATGGCATTGCGACGCCGTGTTCTGCGCTGGGGATCATGACCGGCCGTCTCGGCCACAGGGCTGTCCGGCATGCGTGCTCCTTTGCACGGCAGGTGTGCTGCCACGAGGTTTCGGCCCAGTTAACCTCCCGTTGAGCGATGTACACACGAGGTGTGCGCATGTTGCACAGCCGGACGCGACAGGTGTCCCCCACCCGAGTCGCGCCTCTTTTCCCTGATCAGTCGTACGGCCGTGGTCACCGGCGGCAGCCGGGACGGGCGGCCTCAGTCCGCCGCGGGTGTCTCCTCCAGGACGTACGACTGGATGGCGGTGGCCGCGGCGCCACGGGCCCAGTACGTGAAGTCGCTGTGCTGCACGTCGAGTTCGAGCGGGGCGGTACTGGGGTCGCGGTCGGCTCGTACGGCCTCGTCGACTGCACTACGGGCCACCTCGGCCAGGCGCACCCCCTCCCCCGTGAGCACGACCTTCTCCACCAGGGTGAAGTTGGCGACCGCGGCGAGGAGGCGGCCGAGGGCACGGCCGGCCGCGGTGATGACTGGTGCGGCGACCGGGTCACCGTACGCGGCGAGGTCGAGGCACTCGTCGTACGTCACCGGACGGCGCAGTCCGACGGAGACAGCGGCGCAGATGGAGGGCCGCGACAGCATGGCCGTGGCGCAGCCCCGGTGCCCGCTCGGGCAGAGCGGGCCCATCGGGTCGAGGGGACAGTGCTCCAGCAGTCCGACGCCGACGTCCGGGCTGTCGACGATGGTGTCGTGCATGACCAGGCCGTAACCCACGCCGGCGCCGATGGTGAGGACCGCGAAGCGGTCGTGGCCGCGGGCGGTGCCGAACCAGTGCTCGGCCCGGGTCAGTGCCAGCAGGTCGTTGTCGACGGTGACGGGCAGGCCGAGGGCGTCGGCGAGGAGGCTGCCGAGGGGGACGTCCTCGGACCACTCCAGGAACGGCGCGGCCGTGACTGTCGTGTGATGCGCGACGCGCCCGCCGAGGCTGACTCCTACTCTGCTGATCCGCGGGCCCCCGGCGGTGAGTTCGCCGGTCAGTTCGGCGATGGTCGCCACGACGGAGGCCGGATCGCGGCCGGGCAGCGGCTTGCGGGCGGAGCCGACGACCTCCGCACGCAGCGTCGTGAGGACGGCGTGGACATCATCGCCGGTCACCTTGGCGCCGATGAAGTGGTGCGCTGCGGGGTTGATGTCCAGCGGCCGGGACCGGCGTCCCGTCCGGGCCTCGTGTCCGGGATCGGCGTCCACCTCCACGAGCAGTCCACTGTCGACGAGGGGGCTGGCGAGCCGGGTGAGACTGCCGGCCGACATGGACAGGCGGCGCGCTATCTCGCTGCGGGTGACCGGCCCGCGCAGCAGCACTTCCAGGGCCACGGCGCGGCTGGTTCCGGCGAGCGGGGTCGACGGCGCAGACGTGGCATCCACCGGGTGGCCTCCGCGGGGAGTGTAGAGACGGGCGTCATGTGGAGTTCATCGTCCCACGCACCCGTCGATTATTCCATTACAAAAACAAGCGGTAGTGAGCCTGACTGTTTCGCCCGCAAAAAGAGGGCGTTTCTCAGGGGTTGACGAAGTAAGACTTCTACAATGAAAGTAACTGCCGAGTCAGCGACTCACTCGCCCGCCCTGTCAACGGCCCTGGGCGTCCTCACTCCTCTCCAAGGGATCTCGTATGTCCGAGCGTCTCCACGACGACTGCCTCGACGACTACCTCCACTTCCGCGCTGCCGGCATGAGCCTCGTCCTGGACTGCACCGGCGGTCTGCTGCCCCGGGTCGTCCACTGGGGCGCGGATCTCGGTGAACTCACCGGCGACGCGCTGGCCACACTGGCCCGCACCGAAGCGGCACAGGTCATGTCGAGCTCACTCGACGAACCGGTACCGGTCAGCGTGCTGCCGCAGCAGTCCGCCGGCTGGCTCGGCACGCCCGGCCTCACGGGGCACCGGGACGGTGAGGACTTCTCCACCGCCTTCACCGTCCGGTCTGTACGGCGCGGCACCAACGACGGCAACTGCAACGGCCACGACGACGGCGACGGCCCGGTACGGCACCGCCTGGTCGTGGACGCCGCCGATGACCGGGCGGAACTCGCGTTGCGCCTGGAGATCGAGGTCACCGGGTCGGGACTCCTACGGCAGCGGGCCACGCTCACCAACGACGGCGAGCGCCCGTACACCGTGGACGGGCTGCTGCTCGCCTTCCCCGTCCCCGGCCAGGCCACGGAACTGCTCGATCTCGCCGGCCGGCATCTGCGCGAACGCGCCCCGCAGCGGCACGAGTTCACCATCGGCACGCATCTGCGGGAGAACCGGCGGGGCCGCACCGGACTCGATGCGACGCTCGTGCACGTCGCGGGCGAGGGCGGGTTCGGATTCCGCACCGGCGAGGTGTGGGGACTGCACGTCGCCTGGAGCGGAAACCACCGCTCGCTGGCCGAGCGCACCCTCGCGGGCGTGAGCCTGCTCGGTGGGGGCGAAGCGCTGCTGCCCGGTGAGGTCCGGCTGGCCGCGGGTGAGTGCTACGCCTCCCCGTGGGTCTACGGTTCGTACGGACACGGGCTCGATCAGCTGGCCGGGCGCTTCCACAGCTACCTGCGGGACCGCGCGCACCATCCCCGCACGCCGCGCCCGGTCACCCTCAACACCTGGGAAGCCGTCTACTTCCAGCAGGACCTGGGCAAGCTGAAGGCCCTCGCCGACGCCGCGTCCGAGGTCGGTGCGGAACGCTTCGTCCTCGACGACGGATGGTTCCAGGGACGCCGGGACGACACCGCAGGGCTCGGCGACTGGTACGTGGACAAGGGTGTCTGGCCCGACGGGCTGCATCCGCTGGTGAACCATGTGCACGCGCTGGGCATGGAGTTCGGCCTCTGGTTCGAGCCGGAGATGGTCAACCCCGACTCCGACCTCGCCCGCAGCCACCCCGAGTGGGTCATGGCCACCGGCGGGCGCATCCCGCCGACCGCCCGCAACCAGCAGGTCCTCGACCTCGGCCATCCGGAGGCGTACGGCTACCTTCTGGAGCGCCTGGACGCCCTGGTCGCCGAGTACCGCATCGGCTACATCAAGTGGGACCACAACCGGGACCTGGTCGATGCCGGACACAGCCCGCGCGGGACGGCAGGGGTCCACGCCCAGACCGGTGCGGTGTACCGGCTGATCGACGAACTGCGCACGCGCCACCCCGGCCTGGAGATCGAGTCCTGCTCCTCCGGCGGCGGACGCGTCGACCTGGGCATCCTGGAACGCACCGACCGGGTGTGGACCAGCGACTGCATCGACGCCCTGGAACGCCAGCAGATCCAACGTTGGACCGGCCTCCTGCTGCCGCCCGAACTCCTCGGCGCTCATGTCGCCTCCCCCGTCGCCCATACGACCGGCCGCGCCCACACCCTCGACTTCCGCGCCGGAACGGCCCTGTTCGGCCACTTCGGTATCGAGTGGGACCTCACCCTCGCCTCCGCCGAGGAGCGCGTCCGCCTCGCGGAGTGGGTCTCGGCGTACAAGCGGCTGCGGCCCCTGTTGCATTCGGGCACCGTCGTCCACGCCGACCACCCGGACCCGGCCCTGTGGCTGCACGGCGTCGTGGCGCCCGACCGGTCCCGTGCCGTCTATGCCGTGGTGCAGACGGCCACCGGCGTGCAGTCGCCTCCCGGGCGCGTCCGCCTGCCCGGCCTCGACCCCGAAGCGGTCTACCGCCTCTCCCCGCTTCCGCCCGGAGACCGCCCCGAGGGTCCCACCGACTCCAAGCTTTCCTGGTGGCACGGCGACAAGGTGGAGCTGTCCGGACGAGTGCTGAGCACCGCCGGCGTCCAGGCCCCCGCGCTGTACCCGGAGCGGCTGGTCCTCATCGAAGCCCGCCGGGCCTGACGACACCCACCCCGTCAGCTGGAGAGAACCATGACTCGTGCAAGAGGCAGAGCCTGCACATCCGTATCCGTCTGCCTGGCCGCCGTGCTGCTGAGCGCGTGCGGCAGCCCCCCTTCCTCGCACCGGGACGCACCGGTGACCTTGGATTTCTTCCAGTTCAAGCCCGAAGCCGTCGGCACGTTCGACAAGCTGATCGCCGACTTCGAGGCCCAGCATCCGGGCATCAAGGTGAAGCAGCACCACGCTCCGGACCCGGACACCGCCATCCGCGCCCGGCTGGTGAAGGACGACGTTCCCGACGTCATCACCCTCAACGGGGCCAGTACGTTCGGCGAGCTGGCGTCGGCCGGGGTGTTCTACGACTTCTCCGGAAAGAAGGTGACGGGCGAGGTCGTTCCCGGGGTGAAGAAGGTGCTGGGTGACCTCGGCACCGCCGGCAAGGGCGAGGTCAACGGACTGCCCTTCGCCTCCAACGCCAGCGGCGTCCTCTACAACAAGGAACTGTTCGCCAAGTACGGGGTCGAGGTCCCCAGAACCTGGGACGACCTCATCGAAGCGGCGAAGACCTTCAAGAAGGCCGGAGTCACCCCCTTCTACGGGGCCTTGAAGGACGCCTGGACCTCGCTGCCGCCGTTCAACCAGCTCGCCGCCAACATCGTCCCGCCCGATGGCTTCTGGGACGCCCGCAGACAGGGCCGAACCAGTTTCGGCAAGGACTACCCCGAGGTCGCACGCAAGCTGACGGAGATCTACCGCTATACCCAGAAGGGCGCCCTCTCGCGGGACTACGACACCGCGAATCAGGCGTTCGCCAAGGGAGAGGCAGCAATGTACGTGCAGGGCAGTTACGCCCTGCCGCCCGTCAAGACGTTCAAGCCGAAGTTCGGCATCGGCTTCTTCCCCCTTCCGGCGGGGAACGACCCCGCGGCGGCCCGCCTGGTGTCGGGTGTGGACGTGGCGCTCACCATGGGCCGCCACCCTCGTCACCCCAAGGAGTCGATGGCGTTCATCAACTACCTGATGCGGCCCGAGGTGGTGAGCGCGTACTCCAAGGAGCAGAGCGCCATTCCTCCGCTGAAGGGCACGGCCCCCTCCGACCCGGCGCTCAAGCCGCTGACGCCGTACATCGCCGACGGCCGGATCACCGGATTCGTAGATCACCGGATACCGCGGGCCGTCAATCTGGAGGCGATTGCGCAGCAATTCCTCATCGACGGCAACCGGACCGCGTTCCTGCGGACCCTCGACAGCGAGTACACGAAGGCCATCGAGCGCCGGTCGTGACAGCCGGTAGAGGAGGAAAGACGATGACAGCGCTCACCGCTCCACCCCGCACCGCATCCACAGATCCCGGCGCACCGCGGCGCACCGGCCGAAGCTCCCGATTCGCCGGCCGGGCCTACTACCTGATGGTGCTTCCCGCACTCGCCCTGTTTCTGCTCTTCCACACCTTCCCGGTGGTGCAGGGCATGTACTACAGCCTCACCAACTACGCAGGCTACGGCCGCTACACCTTCGTGGGGCCGGACAACTACCTCAATCTCTTCCAGGACAGCCGCATCTGGGACAGCTACCTCTTCACGTTCCGGTTCGCCGCCGTCGCCACCGTGCTGACCAACCTCATCGCGCTGGCCATCGCTCTGGGCCTCAACGGCAGGATCCGCTTCCGCAACACCCTGCGTGGTGTGTTCTTCGTGCCGAACCTGCTGGCGATCCTCATCGTCGGCTACATCTTCAACTACCTCTTCTCCGACTCCCTCCCCTACATCGCCGAGAAGCTGGGCATCGGGGCGCTGAGCACCAGCGTCCTCGCCGACCCGGATCTGGCCTGGGTGGGAGTGGCGGTCCTCGCCGTGTGGCAGGCCGTGGCGTTCAACGTCATCATCTTCCTGGCCGGGCTGCAGACCGTTCCGGAGGATCTGTACGAGGCCGCCACCCTGGACGGGGCCGGCGCCTGGCAACGGTTCCGGTCCGTCACCCTCCCGCTCATCGGACCGTTCGTGACCATCAACATGGTCCTGGCACTGCGCAACTTCCTGCAGGTCTTCGACCACATCGCCGCTCTGACGGGCGGCGGCCCGGGGACGTCCACCACCTCCGTCGCCTACCTCATTTACAACGGCGGCCTCAACGGCGGCGAGTACGCCTACCAGACGGCCAACGCCGTGGTGTTCTTCCTCTGCATCGTCGTGATCTCAATCTTCCAGCTGCGCGTACTGCAGCGCCGCGAGGGGAGCGTCTGATGTCCGCCACCATCCCCCGTCAACCAGGGTTCCTCCGGCCGAGCAGGCCGCGCATCAACTGGTGGCTGACGGCCCTGATGGCCGTGCTGTCCCTGACGGTCATCGTGCCGCTGTACTTCACCGTTGTCACCGCGCTGAAAACCCCCGACCAGCTGGGCGGCTCCGGCTTCGGCCTGCCGACGGACATCCGCTGGAGCAACTTCTCCGACGCCTGGAAGCTGACGCACTTCCCCTCGGCGCTGCTGAACAGCGCACTGATCACCGTGGGCGCGGTGGTACTGACGCTGCTGACCAACTCCCTGGTCGCCTACGCCATCGCCCGCAACATGCATCGCAGATTTTTCAAGGGGCTGTACTACTACTTCGTCTCGGCCCTGTTCGTCCCGTTCCCGATCATCATGCTGCCGGTCGTCAAGCAGACCGCCCTGCTGGGCCTGGACAACCAGGCCGGACTGATCCTGCTGTACATCGTTTACGGGCTGGCGTTCAACATCTTCCTCTACGTCGGCTTCCTGCGGTCGGTGCCCAAGGAACTCGAAGAGGCGGCCCGCACCGACGGCGCCGGCACCTGGACGATCTTCTGGCGCATCATCTTCCCCCTGCTCATGCCGATGAACGCCACCGTCGGCATCCTCACCTGCCTGTGGGCGTGGAACGACTTCCTTCTGCCGCTGGTCGTCCTCTCCGACCCCGGCACACAGACGCTGCCCTTGGCGCAGTACGTCTTCCAGAGCCAGTTCAACACCAACTACACCGTGGCCTTCGCCTCCTATCTCATGGCGCTGGCACCCGTACTCCTCGTGTACGTCTTCGCCCAGCGCTGGGTGATCTCCGGGGTCATGCGTGGGGCCGTCAAATGACCACGGCCTGCAGGCCACGCACGTCGTCGTTCATTCTTCCGCGGTGGTCGCGCGGAGGACCACGTCGACCCGTCGGCCCAGGGGGCCTTCGTTCACCCGGACCTCGTCGGCCAGTAGCGCGACGATGGCGAGTCCTCGGCCGTGTTCGTCGGGGTCGGTGTCCCGGGGCGGCCGCGGTCCGGCCGGGGCTCCGGAGTCCGTCACCGAGATCCGCAGGTCTCCGGCGTGCAAGGACAGGTGGACGGTCATGTCGCGGTGTCCGTGCTCGGCGGCATTCGCGGCGAGCTCATCGATGACGAGCTCGGCAGAATCACGGCCGGCGGCCGGGAACCGCCATTGGGCCAGGACGGCCGCGACGCAGTGGCGTGCCGTCGGAACCCAGCGGACTTCCGCCGGCAGCGCCAGGACGGCCTGGCGACCAGCGGACGGCCGGGAGCGGGGATGAGCGAGGAGCGGCATCGTCCGGCCGTGAGCGCGGACCGGCTGAGGCGTGGGCCGCTGAGGCATGGGCCGCTGAGCCCTGCGCGGCCCAGTGGGCGGCTGCTTCGTCTCGAGGAGGCTTGTGGTGCTCATGATCGGCCCCGAATCTGGCGGGAGGGGGACGGGGGTATCAGCGGTTCTGCGGGTGGTCCGGCCGTGCGGACCACCGGCTCACCGGGCCACTTCTGACGCTACGCACGTACTCGACGCTCCATAGCTGGGCGATGGGGTGCACTCACCCCCTCCGTCCGGAGGGGGCGTTTGTACGCGGCGGCGAGCCGTAACCGGGACAGACACCCCACCTGCCTCATGTGTTCTACGACCGTGGCCCCGGCGCGTCCTGGGCCCCGAACAGCATCCGCATCGCCACATCCCGGTAGTGCCGCACATGGCTCAATGCGGCGGCCGCCGCGGCCTCCGCGTCGTGTGCCGCGATGGCCTCGTGGAGCCGGCGGTGCTCCTCCCACAGCGTGCCCGGCTCGTCGATCTGCTGGAAGAGCCAGCGCAGCCGGCCCTCCAGGGGTTCCACGGTGGTGGCGAGGAGCTCGTTGTCGGCGAGTTCCATGATCTTGTGGTGGAAAGCGGCGTTGGCGCGGGAGATGCGTTCCGGTTTGCCGGAGAGGGTGGCGCGGCGGGCTTTCTCCAGCAGGCCGGCCAGCGCGGCGAGTCCGGTGGCGTCGGCGCGCTCGGCGGCTCGCCGTACGGCCAGGACCTCCAGCGCCTCGCGCAGGTCGAACAGGTTCTCCACGTCCTTGCGGTCGTAGCTCTTGACGACGATGCGGCGCGGCGAGGCGGCGGTGAGGAAGCCCTCGCTGAGCAGAATGCGAATGGCCTCGCGCACGGGCACCCGCGAAACACCGAACTCCTCGGCCAGATCGCGTTCGACGAGCCGGTCGCCCGGTGCCAGGCGTCCGGTGATGATGCGGTCGCGCAGGTCCTCGCAGACCTGGTCGCGCAACCACGCCGTTCCGGTGAGCGAGGCGGCGGGCTGCGGTGTGCTCCGGCTCATGTGTCCCCTCCACAAAGATCCGATTACGGTATACCAAACCCTTGACGGCCCTCCGCGGCGTCCCCATCATTTGGTATGCCATAGCGCGGAACGCCGAGGTCGCGCGCATGGCGAATCTACCTGAACTGCTGTACCCCGCCATGCCGAATCGAGGGTCCACCATGAGTTCACCCGCGGCCGGACAGGCCGCCGTTTCTTCCGGCAGAGACACCGGCGAAGGCCGGCCCACCCGGGTCCGCTGGAAGATGTTCCTGCTCCTCCTCGGAGTCGTCGCACTCAACTACATCGACCGCGGTTCGGTCTCGGTGGCCCTGCCCCTCATCACCGAGGACCTGGGGCTGAGCAAGGAGACCACCGGTTTCGTACTGAGCGCGTTCTTCTGGACGTACGCCCTGATGCAGATTCCCAGCGGCTGGCTCATCGACCGGTTCGGCCCGCGCGTCATGGCCTCCGGTGCCTGCGTCGGCTGGGGCGTCGCCCAGGCCGTCACCGCCGCCGCCACCGGGGCCGGTTCGCTGCTCGGCTACCGACTGCTGCTCGGCGCCGTCGAGGCCCCGGTGATGCCGGCGGGCGGCAAGCTCAACGCCCAGTGGCTGCCCCCCAAGGAGCGCGGCCGCGGCGCTGTGCTCCTTGACGGCGGCGCACCGCTCGGCGCGGCCCTCGGCGGCATCATCATCTCCGCCCTCATCGCCTGGACCGGAAGCTGGCGGACCAGTTTCGTCATCGCGGGCGTCGCCACCGTGGTCGTGGGCCTCCTCGCCCACTGGTACGTACGCAACACCCCGCGCGACCACCCCGGCGTCAACGAGGCGGAGGCCGCGTACATCGAGCGCGCACACGCCGAGGAGGACGCCGAAGCGCCCGGCAGCGACGAGCGCACCGGTCTGCGCCCCTACCTCAAGTACCGCTCCTTCTGGGCGATGTGCCTGGGCTGGATGGGCTTCAACGGTGTCTTCTACGGCCTGCTCACCTGGGGCCCGCTCTACCTTTCGGAGTCCAAGGGCTTCGACATCAAGACCATCGGCTGGTCGACCCTGGCCATCTTCGGCTCGGGCTTCGTCGGCGAACTCATCGGCGGCTGGCTCGCCGACCACTGGCGGTCCAGGGGCGCGGGCGCCAACAAGGTCATGCGTACGCTCATGGGGATCGCCGGAGCCGCGGTCGTCGCCGGACTGCTCGGCGTGGTGCTCGTCCCCGACGCCCTGACCGCCGTACTCCTGCTGTCCGGCGTGCTGTTCTTCCTCCGCTGGGCCGGTCTCTTCTGGTCGCTGCCGTCCATCCTCGGCGGGCGTGCCAACGCCGGCGTCATGGGCGGTGCGATGAACCTCGCCGGGAACATCGCGGGCATCGTCACCCCCATCGTCGTCGGCTTCATCGTCGGCGGCACCGGCTCCTACACCTGGGCGCTCCTCTACTTCGTCGGCGCCGGGATCCTCTTCACGGCCTCGTCCCTCGTTCTCGACTACAGCAGGAGGCTGTCCGTCCGATGAGCACGGAACGCATGAGTACGGAACGCGAGAGCACGGAACGCGAGAGCACGGTACGCATCGGGATGCTCACCCCGTCCTCCAACACCTGCCTGGAGCCGGTCACTTACGACCTGCTGCACGACAGCGGCGCGGCCACCGCGCACTTCGCACGCGTCCCCGTCACCCGGATCGCCCTCGACTCGGGCTCCGACGCCCAGTTCGATCCCGCGCCCATGCTCGCCGCGGCCCGGCAGCTCGCCGACGCGCGCGTCGACGTGATCGCCTGGAACGGCACCTCCGGCTCCTGGCTCGGCGTCGACCGCGACCGTGCGCTGTGCGAGACGATCACCGCGGAGACCGGCGTCCCCGCCACCACGTCCACGCTTGCGCTCCTCGACGCCTGTGCCGCGTACGGCGTGACCCGCCTCGGGCTCGCCCTGCCGTACACGGCGGACGTCGCCGAGCGGATCGTGCAGACGTACGCCAAGGAAGGCATCGCCTGCGAGCTCGCCGAACCACTCGGCATCAGCGAGAACGAGGCGTTCGCCCGCGTCCCGCAGCCCGAGGTCGCCCGCCAGATCGAGGCCGCGGCCCGGGACGTGCACGCCGTCGCCGTCGTCTGCACCAATGTGTACGGCGCCCGGCCCGCCGCCGCCCTCGAAGGAGCCCTGGGCATACCGGTGTTCGACTCGGTCGCCGCCACTCTGTGGAAGGCGCTCGACCTGGCGGACGCCCACCCGGCGTTGCCCGGCCACGGTGACCTGCTGCGCTCCGGCAGCCTGCGCGCCCGCTTCCAGGAAACCCTCACCGACCTGCTCGCGGCCACCGGCGCCGACCGCACCACCTTCCGCATCGATCTGCCGGGCCACGGCCTCGAAGTCGACCTCACCGCGGGCGAGGCCCTGGGCGAGGGCGTCCGGTCCATCCGCCGCGACGCCTCCCTCGACCAGCGCCGCCTCAACACCGTCGAGTGGCTGGAGCGCCACCGCGCCCCGCTGGTCCAGCCCCACTTCCGTGCCGACCCGCATCCGCCGCAGGCGCTCATCGACGTCTACGGGGTCAACGCCCAGCTGCTGGCGCCCGTGGAACGCGACGGCGCCATGGCCGGCTGGATCTCCGTACACAGCATGGCCGAACGCGACTGGAGCGACCACGACACCGCGGCCGTGGCCGACGCCGTCGCCCGTATGCAGACCGCCCTCGACACCCACTGACCGACCGAACGAAAGACGGCTCATGACCAAGGACATCAAAAACACCAAGGACATCAAGATCGCACTCGGCGTGGACGTGGACGCCGTCGCCGGCTGGCTCGGCTCCTACGGGGGCGAGGACTCCCCCAACGACATCCAGCGCGGCGTCTTCGCCGGCGAGATCGGCACCCCGCGCCTGCTCAAGCTCTTCGAGCGGTACGGCATCCGCACCTCCTGGTTCATTCCGGGGCACTCCATCGAGACCTTCCCCAAGCAGACCGAGATGATCGTCGCGGCGGGCCACGAGGTCGGCGCGCACGGCTACTCGCACGAGAACCCCATCGCGATGACGCCGGAGCAGGAGGAGGACGTCCTCGCCAAGAGCGTCGAGCTCATCGAGTCCTGGACCGGCCGCAAGCCGCGCGGCTACGTCGCCCCTTGGTGGGAGATGTCCGCCCACACCGCTGCCCTGCTCCACAAGTACGGCTTCTCCTACGACCACTCCCAGAACTACCGGGACTTCACCCCCTTCTACGCCCGCGTCGGCGACAGCTGGACGAAGATCGA
Source organism: Streptomyces purpurogeneiscleroticus (assembly GCF_020024005.1). NCBI lineage: Bacteria > Bacillati > Actinomycetota > Actinomycetes > Kitasatosporales > Streptomycetaceae > Streptomyces > Streptomyces purpurogeneiscleroticus. The sequence goes on along the minus strand of NZ_NHSG01000196.1, from coordinate 24,291 downwards.
TTACACCGCGGACGCCAAGGACTGGATGAAGCCGCTCGTCCACGGTCACGAGGTGGACCTCGTCGAGTTCTGCGGCAACTGGTACGTCGACGACCTGCCACCCATGATGTTCAACAAGCACTCCCACAACAGCCACGGCTACGTCAGCCCGCGCGCCCTGGAGCAGGACTGGAGAGACCAGTTCGACTGGGTGCACCGGGAGCTGGACTACGCCGTCATACCCGTCACCCTGCACCCCGACGTCAGCGGCCGCCCCCAGGTCCTGCTGATGCTGGAACGCTTCATCGAGTACGTCTCCCGGCACGAGGGCGTCAGCTTCTGCACCCTCGAGGACGCGGCCGACGACTTCCGCCGCCGCTTCCCCTTCGAGAGCACGGAACGCCCCGCCGACATGCGGTGATACGCGCTTCCGGGACGGTGGACGGAGGCAGCGGTGTCACATACCGAGTCGCAAGGGACTCGGATCGCCGAGACCTCCATGGCCGTCCCGGGGCCGCATTCCGCGGGCGGTCCTCACCGCCGGTGGACGCTGACGGCGTAGCCGCCGTTGTCGTAAGGGGCGGCGTCCCAGGTGGCGAAGCGGTCGATGAGGGTGAGGCCGGCTGCGGCGCAGTAGGCGTCGTATTCGGGCAGTGTGATGCTGGGCGGCACAGGCAGGTGGGCCGCGTCCAGGCCGAAGCCGGCGACCATCAGACCGCCCGGTCGCAGGGCCGCTGCCAAGCGCTCGACCACCGTGGCCTCGGTGCCGGCGGCGAGCAGCGGGAAAATGTTCCCTGCGGCGACCACGAGGTCGAAGTCCGCCGCGATGCCGAGCCGGTCCGGCTCGAACTCGGTCAGATCGGCCTGGAACCAGGGCAGGTCCGACGCCTGCTCCCGCGCCACTGCCAGCATCGACGCATCGAGATCCACTCCGACGCAGTCGTACCCGAGCTCCGTCAGCCGGATCATGACCCGGCCCGTACCGCATCCGGCGTCCAGCACCCGCGCTCCGGCAGGCACGAGAGCCGCGCAGAACCGTGCCTCGCCGTGCACGTCCTTCCCGCTACGGGCCAGCGCCGCGAAACGTGCGGCGTAGTCATTGCCGGACGTCTCTCCGGTCAGCTCCTGCCAACGGCTCATGAGATCAACTATAGGCGTCCCGGGCGTCTCCGCCGTCACCACCGCCGCAGCGTCCGCGACCCCGTACGCAGGTGGGGCGCCACCACCGTCCCGCTCCGGGCGGACGGATAGCCTGGGCACGTCAGCGAAGATCACTGAAGGGTGGAGCACATGGCAGACATCGTGGAGACAGCGGCGCGGAAGGTCTTCGCGCAGTACGACGTCGACGGGGACGGCCTGATCACCGTGGACGAGTACCGCAAGGTCGTGACCGAGCTGGAGGGTTCGGAGATCACCGAGTCGCAGGCCCAGGGACTGGTCGACCAGCTCGACACCGACGGCGACCGCCAGGTGTCCTTCGAGGAGTTCTGGGCAGCCATGAATGGCTGACACTGTCGGGTCCGGCACGTGAGCGTGCCGGACCCGACCAGTCATTGCACCGGGTCTCGGGGACGTCCGGCCGCGGCAGCGCTACTTCTTGAAGCTCTTCGCCCATTTACGCGACTGGAAAGCACCCATCGCCAGGATCACCAGTCCGATGCAGAACCACACAACGGATTCCAGGACCGCTCCAACACCGATTTCCCGGAAGGTCCACTCGCTCCCCACCCAGGACTCGACCGCATCAAGTTTCGCACCGGCCGAATAGTCGTCCGCGTTCTCCAGCGTCCCACTCCACTCGTCGGCGGCGGTTCCGCCCCGAGGGACAAAATCGCCATCGCACTCGTAATCGGAATTCTTCCTGCTGAGATCGGTGTCGGCGCAGTAGGACACCGTGAACGTACCGCGTGTGCCCGCGAGACCGGTGGCTTGTACTCCCTGGATACCGTTGACCAGGACGGCTCCGGCTCCGACCAGCGTGAGCGCGATGCCGAGCAGCAGCCCGGCCACCCGCCAGCCCCATGCCGGCTTCGGCTCTCCCTGGCGCTTCTTGCTCGACTCACGCGATATCGCACTGCTCATCCCAGCACCCTAATGGCCAGGTGGTACGGGGTTCGCCCCACCGACGGCGGCACCGGCGGCGACAAAACGACGGCGACAACGACGACGGCGCTGCACTGGGAGTGCAGCGCCGTTGAGTGGTTCGTGCGGGCCTGTTGAGCGCCCGGAGGCGGTCAGGCCGTCATCGCGGGGTCACGATGCGTCGTTCACCCAGAGCTGGTACTTCCCGTTGACCGGCTTGCAGTGCCACTGGGAGTAGGCGGTGTTCTTCCCGTCCGCGTAGCACTCGGCGTGCGTGCGGTACGTACCGACGTAGATCCACGAGTAGGCGCCCGATGCCACGGCCGTCGTCGTGCTCGTGTCGGAGGACACCGGAGCGGCCTGCGCGGTGGCGACGGAAGCACCGGTCAGCAGGACCGTCCCCAGCGCGGCCCCGGCGAGCGCGAGTCGAGTACGCATGTCGTTCCCTTCGTGAGGTCGAGGTGGCTGTCGGGACGATCCTTGGGCAAGGCGGGAGCAGCGGGAACGGAGAGTGGGTGTCCCGGACACCCGACTCGTGTCCACGCTGGTCAGCCGCCTGTCCCGGACAGTGTCCGACACCGTTCACGACCCCGGCCCGGGAGGTCTTGCCCCCGACGGCTGCCCGGCCGGGACGAGCCGAGGCGAGCGGTCAGACGCGGTCGGCCGCAATCAGGAGGTACTGGAAGGAGCCGTCCTTGTAGGAGTTGATGAACGCCTCTTCGATGCCGGTGACCAGCGAAGACGTGGCGCGCAACTCCCAGTAGGGCAGGGTCGCGGCAGTCAGGTCGATGACGGCCTGTGGTACGAGGCGGTTGTCGGCCATGGCGCGCAGGTACTCACGGCGGGAGTGGATGTTGCACTCGAAGTGCGCGTTGATCTGGGACACCCACTTCGAGGGCTGGCCGTAACGCGGGTTCCAGCAGCCGGTGATGGTCACGTACCGGCCGCCGACCTCAAGGATGCGGGAGTGCTCGGCGAAGAGGTCGTGCAGGTCGACGTACATGGTCGACTCGTTGTTCCACGAGGCCGCGGCCTGCCCCGTCCTGAACGGTGTGTCGAGCATGTTGCACACACGGGCGTGGACGTGGTCCTCGATGCCGAGTTCGCGGGCGCGCTGGTTGGCGAAGTCGGCCTGCTTGGACGACAGGGTGACGCCCTCGACGTTGCATCCGAAGCGCTGGTGGGCCATGACCATCGAACCGCCCCGGCCGCAGCCGGCGTCCACGAGCGTGTCGTCGCGCCCGATGGAGCCGAGATGGTCCAGGAGGTACTCGGCCTGCGCCGACTCCAGGCGGTGCAGCTCGGCGATCAGCTTCTTCTCGTAGTCGCTGTCGTTGACATCTCCGAGGGCGGCGTGGTCGATGTCGCCGATGCCGTAGTGGTGGTGGTAGAGCCCGTCGACGTCGCCGAGACGCAGGTTGACGGGCCTGGCCTCCTGATCCCAGTAACGGGCGATCTCACCCTGGTAGGGCGACGCAGGAGCGGGGACGAACGCGGAGGTGCCGTTGATGGTGCTGAACTCGGTGCTGGTCACAGGTAAATCCATTTCTCTTACCAGAAGTCGGGCAGGCTGTAGCGGTAGGTGTTGGTCTGGTGCCAGTAGTGGTTGCCGTCGACCCATACGGCCACGCCGCGCAGGAAGCGCAGCACGGTCGGGACGGGGCAGTCGGTGGCCAGGGCGGCGGCCTCGGCCTCGAAGCGGTGCATGAGGTCGTTGTGGACCTCGACCGCCTTCAAGTAGGCGTCCTTTTCGGAGAGGCCCTCACGTTCGGCGATCACCACCGGAAGGTTCAGGTGCGTGCCGGGGCTCTTGAGTTCCTTGGTGTATGAGTACAGGTCGTTGACGATGGTGGTGGCGTTGCCCGCGAGCGCGATGACCCGCTGCATGGCGGGCTGCGCGTGCAGGTCCGCCGGCAGTTCGTAGCCGCCGACGGTGTCGGTGATGGTCGGGCAGGGGCGGAAGTTGTTGAACTGGCGCATGGCCAGGTACTCCCACACCTCGGGAATGTGGTCCGTCTGGGCCCAGGCGGCCTCCGCGAGATATCCCAGGTGCAGACGGCCCATGTCGTGCCGGTACCGGTCGGCCTGGGAGGGGGTGGCCGTGTCCAGGAAGTACGCCATGGCGGAGCGGTAGGCGCGCCGCGGGGCGTCCGACTGGAGCGACTCCAGCCACGCCGGTTCGTACTCCTCCGTCGTGTGCAGCGGGTCGAGAGCCGTGTGCGCCAGCAGGAGTCGGCTGCCGAGACCGATGGGCGAGCCGCCGTGGTCCTCGCAGTAGCAGTCGTCGACCGCGTTCTCGGCGACCATCAGCCGTGTGGCGATCATCAGGTGGTCGACGGTGGGGGCGTCCGGATGGCAGGCGACCATGTAGCGACCGACGGAGAAGCCGTCGAACTGGTCCTCCCACTCCGGGGGGTACACCTGAGCCTCGTCCACCGCCCATGCCTTGATCCTGCGGCTGACCTCCTCGACCCGCGCCGGGTCGGGCTCCGGGACCGGGTGGTAGTAGAGGCCCGGGATCGGGTTGCCCTCCGCCGGCGGCTCGGGCTCCGCTGCCTCGGGCTCCGCCGGGGCCGGAGGCTCCTCGTGCCGGGCCAGGTGCAGGCTCGCCGTGCCCAGACCGCTGGGGCCACGGAGGATCCGTTCCAGGGCAGGGTTCGCTTGCTGCACCGCGGCGGCACCCTCGTCCGCGTGCTGAGCGATCAGTTCGCCGTCCGGGCCGGCGTCGGGTACGGACGTGTCCACGGGAACGGCCCTCGCGGCAGGGACCGGGGCGGAGGGCGGGCCGGGCAGGCTCGACTGCAGGGGAGGAATCCCGGGTTCGGGCATCCTTAGCTCCTTGGTGAGGTAGGTGTGCTGGCCCGGACTCCGGGCGTGCTGCCCGGCTCGGGAGGGTTCGGGCCGTGGCTCAGCCGCCGGACGGGGCCTCTGGTCGCGTCCGCGAGCGAAGCGCACCGACAGGGCCGGCTCGTACTCCTCCGGCGGGCCCGAGCGCAGGGACCGATGAGCCCCCGACTGTCCTCGCCGATTCGCCTGGCAAGCACCGAGCTGCTGCGCGTCATGCCGATAGGACCCACGCCGGCCCGCCCACGCCGGGGCGGTCGCAACGGTCGGGCGTGAGCTCGGCGTTGTTGCTCAGCGCGTGCTCGTCTCCGCGCCGGAGGGTACGCCGTAACGGTTCTGCCTTAGGAAGGAAGGGCAGTTGAACTGCTGTACGTGGCACCGGAGGCCCGTCCTGGCCGAACCCGATGTGCCCGTGGCCGACGGTGCGGCTCGGCCGGCGCCTCACCCGGCTGGTCTGCCGAGGTGGCTCCAGCAGCGCATACGGGCTGGTCTCAACGGCCATCGGGCTGGCTCTCCTTCGTGAGGTCGGTGGTCGGCGTACCCGCCGTCAAGTAGCGAAAGAGGAGAAGGGCTTTGGATATCCGGTAAGCGAGACCGAATATCCGAGAATCTGTCCGGACACCAGGAACAGTAACGACCGGCGCACCAACTCGCCTGCGCGGCCGTAGGAGTTACTTCGATGCAGTGACCTTGCTCCGCATGGGGTTTATCCGGATGACCGATGGCATTCGGACTACGTGACGGAGAGCACGTTTCGCGCACGCCAAAGCCACTCAGTCCGGCACTCACCTTTGGTGCCCGGAGCTGATTGAACAGTCCACGAATCACGCATCAGGCCCGAGGAGGCCACAGCCCATGCCGCTGCGGCGGAAGCCCTCGCACCGACCCCGGGGCCGCCGTCAACCGCGGTTGCCTCTACCGCCGTCCGCGACGGCGGAAACGCCCTCCGCAACGCCCGGACAGTGGCGGATCCAGCCAATTTCGCTGCCGAGACACGGGAAAAGATGTTCGATGAGGCGAAGCTCGTCTGCTGACCGGGCGAGCCGTTCGCTGCGTTCGGTACCCCTGCGGAAATGAGACAACATCGCCGCCGACGGTGCCGTGCCGTGGCCTGCGGCTGTCAGGCCCGCAGCGCCGTTCGCAGACGGCCGGCGGCGATGCCGCGGCGGATGTCGTGTGTGCCCAGTACGGTCAGCGCGTGCTCGTGCACCTCCGCGTCGTACGGTGCGTACTCGCCGAAGCGCAGCGCGTGTTCGGGACGGGTGCTGGCCAGTACGGCCTCCCGTACCGCGACCTCCAGGTGCTCGCGCCACGCGAGGATGCCCGGGGCCTCGGAGTCGGGCAGCAGCGGGCCGCGGTAGTGCCGTACGGCCGTCTCGGTGTCACCGCGCTCCAGCGCCCGCAGGACCTCGACGGCATCGCAGGTGACGGCGGTGGTCAGGGCGTACCTGCGGGTGGCGACGGCGCCGCCGAGCGCGCGCCGCAGGTGGGAGACCTCCGCCTTGAATGTGGAGGCGGTGACCGGCCGGTCGCCGTAGAGCGCCTCGCGCAGCCGGTCCGGCGAGTAGCCGTCGGGCTCCAGCGCGAGCAGAGTCAGGATCTCCAGCTGGCGGGGGCGCAGCCGCAAGGGTGCGCCGTCCCGTACGACCTCTTCGCTGCCCAGGCAGGTGAGCCGCATCTGCGAGGCGGGGCTGCTCTGCCGGGGCAGCGCCCCGGGGGCGGTCCGCAGGCCGGCCTCGATGCTGTTCGCCAGGGTCCGTACGGTCGACATGGCCAGCGGGTGCGAGCGGTCCCAGGTGGTGGACAGGTCCAGCACGCCCAGGATGCGGCCGTCCGGGGCGTGGATCGGCGCGCAGTAGCAGACCCAGCCGTGCAGCGCGGCGACCAGGTGCTCGGCGGAGAAGACGGTGGCCGGGCGGCCGGTGCGCAGTGCCAGGGAGAGGGCGTTGGTGCCCATGGCGGGCTCGTCCCAGCGGCCGCCGGGCGCGAAGTTGACCTGCTCGGCGCGGCGCCGCATGACGCGGCCGCCGCAGGTCCACAAAATCGTGCCGGACTCATCGGTGACCGCGGCAACGAATCCCGCGTCGTCGGCGATGCTGCGCATCTCGTCGGCCAGCGCAGTCACCGGGCCCCGCAGCAGCGACCCCGACCAGCGGGGATCCACCGCGCCGCCCTCGGCGGCCGGCGCGCTGTCCCGCTGCGGATCGACGGAGTCCAGCGAGCGGACCCAGGACTCGGTGACCTCACGGCGCAGCGCCGCGCCGCCGGGCAGGACCCGGCGGACCGTCTTGAGCTCCGGCACCCGGCGGGCCCACTCGTCCTCCAGCACGGCCCGTCGCTGCCGCAGTCCCACATGCTCTGACATCGCAGTTCCCGAGGACATGGCAGTTCCGGCGACGTCGCGGGTTCCCGACGACATCGCGGTCCTGACTTCTTCATCGTCGGCGTGCCCGTCGGCACGCGCCTGCGATCATTGTCCGGCGCACTGGCCTGAAGTGCACCTGACCGATCGGACAGGTCGGCGCGCCATAATGGAGAGTGCTGGGCGCGACTGTGCATGCCTAACTTGTTTACCGCACGTCACGGCTCTGTTAAGTCTATGGAGGTCGCGCAACCCCTGGCGATGCCTTGTGCCCTGCGTAATTGACTCCGCAGTCTGGAGGTCCCGTGCCCCTTCTGCCGGGAGGCCCCGCAATGACCGAGAGCAACCGGTCAGCCGGCGACTGGTACGGCGATGCACGCCCCGGGGAACTGGCCGGTCCGCAGCGGATCGCACCAGGTACCGGACGCGAACCGTCTCATCTCGCCAAGTTCCACGCGCCGGAAATCGTTTTCGGGCCCGGGTCGCTGGCCGAGCTGGGGCACTGTGTGGTGCGGGTCGGCGGGCGGCGGCCGTTCCTGATCACCGATCCCGGGCTGATCGAGGCGGGCTGGGCGGACGAGGCCCTGGGGCATTTGCGGGCGGCCGGGCTGCGCCCCACTGTGTGGCACGGGGTGACACCCAACCCGAAGGACCACGAGATCGCGGACGCCTTCGAGCACTACGCGGCGAGCGGCTGCGATGTGGTCGTGGGGCTGGGCGGCGGCTCGTGCATCGACGCGGCCAAGGGCGTGGCGATCCTGTCCGGCAACGGCGGGCGCATTCTCGGGTACGAGGGCGTGGACCGGGTCGTGCATCCGATCCCGCCCACGGTGATGGTGCCGTCCACCTCGGGCACCGGCGCCGATGTCTCGCAGTTCGCGGTGATCACCGATACCGCGGCGCACATCAAGATCACCATCATCAGCCGCACGCTGGTGCCGGAGATCTCGGTGATCGACCCGCGGCTGCTGACCACCATGCCGGAGTGGCTGAACGCTGCCACCGGCCTGGACGCGCTGACCCACGCCATCGAGGCGTTCGTCTCCCGGGCGCACAACCCGCTGACCGACAACCACGCCCTGCACGCGGTGCAGTTGATCACCGGCCATCTGCTGGGTACCCAGGAGCGGCCCCGGGAGGTCAGTCCGCGGCTGGCGATGGCACAGGGGTCGCTGGAGGCGGGCATGGCGTTCACCAACGCGATCCTCGGGGCGACGCACGCCATGAGCCACCAGGTCGGCGGCCTGCTCGACGCGCCGCACGGCGTGGTCAACGGCGTCCTGCTGCCGCATGTCATCCGGTTCAACGCCGATGTGCTGCCGCAGCGTTACCAGGCGCTGGCCACGGCCGCGGGGCTGTCGCACGAGGGCGCGCCGTCGGACGAACTGGCCTACGCCCTGGCCGAGAAGGTCCGCGAGCTGGCGGACGCGGTGGGGGTACCGAGGACGCTCTCCTCCCTGGGTGTCACCGAGGCCGATGTGCCCCAGCTGGCCCGCACCACCTTGAAGGACGCCTGCCTGGCCACCAACCCCAGGGACGTGGACGTGGCGGACATCGAGGCGCTGTTCCGCGCGGCCCTGTGAGGTGACCTTCGTGACCGCCATGAACGAACCGGACCGGGATCCGCCGGCCACCGCCGACCTCGGGATGCTCACCGGCCTGCGCTCGGGCAAGCGCTCGTACTACCCGGCCTACATCCGCTCCACCGAACGCCTGGAGCGGGCCGTCGAAGCGCTGGACGGCATCTCGCGCGCCCTGGTCCGGACGGCCGAGGGCCCGCGGGCCCTGGTCGAGGCAGTGGTACGGGCGGCGGCCGAGCATCTGCAGGCACGCTGGCTGCTGCTGGCCGTGGCGGACGGCGCGCTGCGGGCCGCACGGCCGCGGTTCCTGCTGTACGCCGACGACGTACTGATCGACGACGAGTCCCGGCTGCCCGCCGAGGTGCGGACGCATCTGGAGGTACTGCGCACCCGGCCCTGGGAGGCCGAGTCCACGCCGGGCGGCGAGGGCTGGGTGCGGGCGCCGATGACACTGGACGACGAGCCGGTGGGCGGCATCGTGGCCCGGCCCGGCGCCGGCCTCGAAGTGGCCGCCACCGACCTGGCCATCCTCCGCGTGCTCGCCAACCAGGCCGCGGTGGCCCTGCACAACTCCTTCCTCTTCCATGCCGCCACCCGGCTGCGCGGCCGCACCGAGCAGCTGTCCGAGGCGGCCCAACGGCAGGCCAGGGACCTGGCCGCGCGCAGCGCCGAGCTGGCCGAGACCCAGCAGCGGCTGCTGGGGGCGATGCAGCGGCAGGCGCTGGACGACGAACGTCACCGGATCGCCCGGGAGTTGCACGACAGCGTCACGCAGTACGTGCTCAGCGCGGGCATGACGATCGAGGTGTGCCGGGCGGAGCTGGCCGCGATGGGCGGCCCGGCCGAGGACATCGCGCTGCGGCTGACCTCGGCCAAGGATCTGAACCGGCAGGCCGTGGAACGGCTGCGCAATGCGATCTACGCCCTGCACCACACCTCTGAGGAACCGTCAGGTCCGCTGCCGGTGATGCTGGAGCGGCTCTCCACGGTCCATCAGACCACCGACCTGGAAGTGCGGGTACGGGTGGAGGGCGGCCCGGTGCCGCTGCCACCGCAGGCCGAGCAGTCGATCCTGCGGCTGGCGGGCGAGGCGCTGTTCAACTCCGCCACGCACGGCAAGGCCGACCGGGCGCTGGTACGGCTGCGCTACCGGCCCGACGCGGTCACCTTGAGCGTCTCCGACGACGGCAGCGGCGATCCGGCCCAACTGCGCCGGGCACTGCGGCTGTCCCGGGCCGGTGACACCTCGGGCCGCCACCGCGGACTGACGAACATGGTGACCAGGGCCGAGGAGCTGGGCGGCATCTTGTCCATCCGCCGCTCACGGATGGGCGGCATCCTGCTGCGGGTGGACATCCCCCTGCCGGTGGGCATCGAACAGGAGGACTCCGATGATTACTGAAGCGCAGGCGCCGGCCGTGCCGCTGACCTCTCCCGTACGGATCATTCTGGTCGACGACCACGCGATCGTCCGGCACGGGCTGCGCTCGATCCTGGAGCGCGAGGAGGACCTGGAGGTGGTGGGCGAGGCGAGTACGGCGGCCGAGGCCATGGCCGTCATCGAACGCACCCGGCCCGCGATCGCACTGCTGGACCTGAAACTGTCAACGGCCGCCGACACCGAGGGCCTGGACCTGTGTGCCGAGCTCACCGAGCGCCACCCGGACCTGGCGGTCCTCGTCCTCACCACCTTCCTGGACGACTCCCTGGTGGCGGCGGCCATCCAGCACGGCGCGCGGGGCTATGTCGTCAAGGACGTGGACACCACCGAACTGCTGCGCGCCATCCGGGCGGTGGCCCGCAACGAGAGCGCCTTCGACTCCCGGTCCGCGGCCGCGATGGTCCGCTCGATGCGCGTCAAGACCGACCCGCAGCCGGCGAAGGCCACCTTCACCGAGCGCGAGCTGCGGGTACTGGAGCTGCTCGCCCACGGGCTGAGCAACCGCGTCATCGGCGCGAAGCTGTACATCTCCGAGACCACGGTGAAGTTCCACGTACGCAACATCATGCGCAAGCTGGACGCCAGCAGCCGCGCGGAGGCGGTGTACGAGGCGAGCAAGATGGGCGTCATCTGACACCCCTCGGACTCAGCCGGCGTCCAGGACCAGCCAGCCGCCGTGGTACGACGAAGCGGTGAAGGGGCGGCCCGTGCGGCGGCCCAGGCGGTGCAACTGCTTCTCGTCGAAGCACTGGATGTGGCCGTACGCGGAGGTCGGTTCGTCCTCGTACGGCACGGCGACCACCACCCGCCGCCGGGCGAGCCGCAGCGCCTCGTCCAGTACCGCGTCGCCGTGCTGGGGGTCGAGGTGTTCGAGTACGTGGATGACGGTGACGGTGTCCACCGACGCGTCCGGCAGCGGCACCCGCGACGCGTCGCAGGCCAGCGTGGAGAGGTGCTGGCCGAGCGCCTCGGCCACGGCCCCGAGCAGCCGCATGGTGCCGCGCGAGAGGTCGGAGGCGATCACGGTGTGCCCGGGGCGGCGGGCGAGCATCAGCGGCAGGAAACCGAAGCAGGAGCCCATGTCCAGGACCGTGCCCGCCTCCACCAGGTCCAGCGTGCGGCGGTAGACGGGCGCGAACCCCGCGATGGAGGAGTGGTCGTCGTGGGCCGTCGCGGGATCCTGCCAGCACTCCTGGATCCGGGCCAGCGTGTTCTCGTAGAACGTGGTCCAGGCGGTCAGCGGCCCGTCCACGCAGGAGCGCACCACGCCGGTGAAGACCCGCTCGAAGATGTCGGGACCGGACAGCCAGCCGGGCGCGAACAGCTCCTCCGCCAGCAGCCCCGCCAGGTCGTTGTCCAGTTGGCCGGGGCGCAGCCAGTGACCCACTTCCACCCGGCGGCCGCGCCGTCGCAGGCAGAAGTGCTCGGTCCGTACGATCGGCGCAGGACCCGGGTCGTGACCTCCCGGGTCACGGTCCTGGGGCGGGCTCTCCCGGATCACGGCGACCACGTCGTCCGCGTACCGGCCGGGCGGATTCGGCGCCAGCGGATCGATACGCTGCGCCGCGCGGCGGAGATCGGGAACGCTCATCGTCCGGTCACCTCCGCCGCCATCCGGTGGGCCGTGCGCTGCAGCCCGGCGAGGTCGGCGACCACTTGGACGCGGTCGCAGAACTCCGCGTAACGCGGCAGGTCGCAGGCGCCCAGGCCCCAGGAGTACCGGGGTTCCGGGGTCAGCCAGATCGTCTGCCGGACCCGGCGGGTGATCTCCTCGAAGGTGCCGGTCCGCGGGTCGTTGCCGTTGCCGCGTCCGTCGCCCAGCACGATCAGGGTGGTGCGGCGGCCCAGGGCCGCGGCGTGGTCGGCCAGCAGCCGGTCGAAGGTCCGGCCGTAATCGGAGTTGGCGTCGGTGTCGAGCAGGCCGCCGCCCTGCAGCCCGTCGAAGACCAGGCCGAGGGCCCGCTCCAGCGGATGCTCGGTGAACAGCTCGGTGATCTCGGTGGGTTCGTCGACGAAGGCGAAGGAGCGGACCTGCCCGAAGAGCGACTGCAGGCCGTGGACGAGGTGCAGGGTGAACCGCGAGGTGGCCCGTACCGACAGCGAGACATCGGCCAGCACCACCACCCGCGGCCTGTCCTCGGCCCGGACCGTGGTGACCGGGCGGAACGGGATGCCGTCGTAGCGCATGTTCCGGCGCATGGTGCGTCCCGCGTCCACCCGGCCGCGCGGGCTGACCCGGCGGCGGCTGGTCAGCGCGCCGCGCACGGAGCGCCCCACCCGGCGCAGCGCCTCCTCCAGTTGGGCCCGCTCGTCCTCGTCGACCGTTTCGAGGCGGGCGCGCTCGGCGGGCTGTGCGGCCTCCTGAGCCACCGTCTCCATGCCTGCCAGCCGCTCCAGGTGCCGTTTCAGCAGCTCGGGCAGGTTCTCGATGACTCCGGTGAGCTGCCGGCGGAGCGCGGCGAGGGCTTCCTCGTCGGCGTCGTCGGCGTCGTCATCGGGTTCCCGGTCGAGCCATCCGAAGAGGGCGTCCTGCTGGGCGACGGTCAGTTCGGTGTCGATCCGCTGACCGGTCGCCGTGGCGAGCTGCCCGGGAATGCCGGCGCCGTGCAGCCGTTCGGTCTCCAGCTGGACGGAGGGGGCCGCGTCCGTGGCCCCGGTCGCCCGGTCCTTGGACAGCACGATCTCGTCGGTCATCGAGGCCATGTCGATCTTGTTGGCCTCCTGGTGCAGGTTGTACTGCTGGGCCAGGTCCCGCTGGTCGAAGTAGTCGCGGATGTCGGCGGGCTTGTCGTGGCTGTGGCCCTGCTGCGGCAGCTCCGAGGGCTCCTCGGAGACGGTGAAGGACTCCAGTGCGCCGGTGTCGGTGAGGTCGTCGTGCTCATGGCTGTGGCCGTGCCCGCCGTCCCCGCCGCCCACCGGGAGCAGCGAGAAGTACGCCGTGAACAGCTCGTCGAAGACCTCGTCGTCGCGCCGGTCCTTCACCAGCGTCATCCGCAGCGCCTCGCGCAGCGTCTCCCGCCGGCCGAGCACTCCGGGCTGGGCGGCCCCGCGCATGGCGTCCATCGCCTCCGACACCGACACCCGCAGCCCGAAGAGGCGCAGCAGGCGGACGAACCGGTGCACGCTGCTCTGCATGCCCTCGCCCCCGGCTCAGTCGGTCCGGCGCCGGGCGATGGCGGCGAAGGCACGGGCACCCTGGCCGCCGCCCGGCTTGGGGCGGCTGATCGGTCCCGCTCCTGGCGCGCCGTAATAGCCCTCGTCGTGGCGGCCCTGCTGGTCCATGGCGGACCGTACGGCGGTTCCGTCGGGCCCGGCGTCGTGACCGTCGTGGCTGTCGTGGCCGTCATGGGGGCCGTGATCGTGGCTGTGGCCCGGGCCGTGGTGGTGCCCGTGGTGATGTCCGTGCCCGTCGTGGTGATGCCCCGGTTCGGGCAGCTCACGGTTGGGGTCGACCAGCCGGGGCAGCACGCCCAGCGCGCGGTGCATGTCCCGCTCGTACTTGAGGACCACGTTGGCGGTCTCGGCGAGGATCTCCGGGTCCAGTTCGTCGACGCCGAGTACGGCGAGGGTGCGGGCCCAGTCGATGGTCTCCGAGATGCTGGGGCTCTTCCGCAGGTCCAGCTCGCGCAGGCCGCGTACGACCGCCACCAGCAGCTGGGCGGCGGCCTCCGGCAGCCCGGTGTCCTTCGCGCGCAGGATCTCCAGCTCGCGGTCCGCGTCCGGGTAGTCCAGGAACAGATGCAGACAGCGCCGTTTGAGCGCGGCGGACAGATCACGGGTGTTGTTGGAAGTGAGCACGATGTACGGCGGGACCTTCGCGGTGTACGTGCCGATCTCGGGCACCGAGACCTGGTACTCGGCCAGGCACTCCAGCAGTACCGCCTCCAGGGCCTCGTCGGCGCGGTCGACCTCGTCGATCAGCAGGACGGCCGGCTGCTCGCCGCGGATCGCGTCCAGCAGCGGGCGCGGCGCGAGGAAGCGGTCGGAGAAGAACACACTGTCCTGTTCGCCGATCCGGTGCACGGCGGTGGCCAGGTCGGGGGCGTCGGCGGTGAGCTCGCCGATCTTGTCCCGCAGCATCTGCGTGTACAGCAGCTGCTTGCCGTAGTCCCATTCGTAGAGCGCCTTGCTCTCGTCCTGGCCTTCGTAGCACTGCAGGCGCAGCAGCCGGCGGCCCGATGCCGCGGCCAGTGCCTTGGCCAGTTCGGTCTTGCCGACCCCGGCCGGGCCTTCCAGCAGCACCGGCTTCTCCAGCCTGGCGAGCAGGAACACGGTTGTGGCGAGCCGGCGGTCGGCGATGTAGCCGTGTGCGGCGAACCGCTCGATCACATCGTCGACCGAGTCGAATTCCGGGGCCGGGGTGTCATGGGAATGAGCTGTGTCGAGCACGGTTACTCCGTCCGGGATCCGGGGCGGGGGTGGTGCCCCCGCCCCGTGCCGATGTCGCTCGCTGGTCGCTCGGGGCGACTCAGCCGAGCAGGTCGTCCAGGTCGCCGTTCATGCAGTGCTCGACGACCGGGCGGACGGTGTCGAACGTGCACTCCTTGGCGTTGCCCGGGGTACAGGCGTCGCCGAGGACGTGGTGGGTGATCCGGTCGATGTCCGCGTCGTCGCCCTTGATGACCGATGCCTGCTCGTAGAACTTCGTCGGGCCCTGGCCCAGCCGGTTCTTGGAGTAGGAGTCCTGGGTGACATCGGTGAACTTCTCCGGGATACCGACGTCCCGCAGCAGCCGGATTCCGGCCGCCAGCGCCGCCTCGGCGGCCTTGACCTTGGTCATGCCGTGCGTGTCGACGCCCATCGCCTCGGCGATGTCCGCGAACCGCTCGTACATCGCGGGCATGTTGAACGCCCAGACCCGGGGCAGCGCGATGGCGTTGTTGAGCCCGTGGTGGGTGTCGTAGAAGGCGCTGATCGCGTGCGAGATGGAGTGGATGATGCCCAGGCCGCCGGAGTTGAACGCCTGCGCGGCGATGTACTGCGCGTACATCATCCCCTCGCGCCCGGCCAGGTCCTGGCCGTTCCACACCGCCTGCCGCAGATGCTGCGCGGTCAGCTTGATCGCGTGCAGTGAATTGCCCAGCGAGGGCTGGAAGTTGAGCCGCGAAACATAGGGCTCGGAGGCGTGTGCGAGCACGTCGAAGCCGCACTGCGCGGTGTAGTCCAGCGGGCAGTCGTAGTACAGCGTCGGGTCGTCGATGGCGAGACTGGCCACCGAAGCGTCATCGAACGCAACGTACTTGTGCGGGTTGTCGGGGTCGGTCGTGGTGTCCGTGATGACGTACGCCCACGACGTCTCCGAGCCGGTGCCGGCGGTGGTGGACACCGCGATGTGCGGCGGGTTCTTGGGGTTCTCGGACTTGTTGAAGCCCTCGAACTCATTCACACTGCGGCCGTCGTGCGCGACCGAGATGCGGGCGCCCTTGCAGGCGTCGTGCGAGGACCCGCCGCCGATGGAGACGAACGAGTCGCACTTGTTCTCCTGGTACATCGCCACGGCGTCCATGACGTTGTAGTCCTTGGGATTCGACTCGACCTTGTCGTACACGACGACCTCGAGGCCGTGGTACTTCATCGACTCGACGATCTTGTGCACGGTGTCGCTGCCCCGCAGACCCGTGGTCATCACCAGCGTGCGGCGGAAGCCGAGCTTCTTGGCCTCGGGGCCGATCAGTTCGTGTGCGCCCGGGCCCATCATCGCCCGCGGGAAGGGATGGAATTCCTTGATCGGAAACGGCTTGAGAAGTTCATCGACCTGCATGATCTCCGGTTCCTCTCTGCTCGACGAGTGGCGTGATTCACCTTCCGGGAGCGGGCCGCGACGGGGGTACCGGCCAGGCGGACGGCAGCCGGGCGCGAACGGACGGGAGGGTGCCCGTCCGATCGGACGGGGCGCGCGTACGCCCCTCCGATCGGACAGGTCGACGGGGCCCGGTCGCATGGTGGGGCGGTCCCGGAGCCGCGCCTAACGTCGAATCCGTTCCCACCCGCCCCTCTCTCCAGGAGGTTCGCCATGCAGGACGAATTCAGCACGGTCGAGCAGGACAACGACGCGACCGCCTTCGCGCCCGAGGACGTGACCGAGGAGCTCCTCGTCGAAGAGGTCTCCATCGACGGCATGTGCGGCGTGTACTAGGCCGGCCGCGATGTCCTCCCCCTCCAATGCGCCCGCGCCCGCGCCCGCCGCCTCCTTCAGCCCGGACCGGGGCTACCGGCTCAGTCCCAGCGTCGCGCTGCGCCCCGAGCCGTTCGGGGCGCTCGCGTACCACTTCGGCACCCGCCGGCTGTCGTTCCTGAAGGACCCGGCGCTGGTGAGGCTCGTCGAGCACCTCGGCGAGCACACCAGCGCCCGGGAGGCACTGGCCGCACTGCCGGCGGCGCGGCACGAGCCGACGCTGCGCGCGCTGGCCGCGCTCGCCGCCACCGACATGATCGTCCCCCTTTAGAGAGCCCTAGAGAGCCTCAGAGAGCTGGAGCCGCCATGCTCGTCGATCAGTTCAAGCACGGACTGAACGCCCCTATCTGTCTGACCTGGGAGTGGACCTACGCGTGCAACCTCTCCTGCGCGCACTGCCTGTCCTCCTCCGGGCGGCGCGACCCGATGGAGCTGTCCACCGATGAGATCAAGTCGGTGATCGACGAGCTGCAGCGGATGCAGGTGTTCTACGTCAACGTCGGCGGCGGCGAGCCGACCGTACGCGCCGATTTCTGGGAGCTGCTGGATTACGCGATCGCCCACCAGGTGGGCGTGAAGTTCTCCACCAACGGGCTGCGGATCACGCCCGAGCGCGCCCGGCGGCTGGCCGCGACCGACTACGTCGACGTACAGATCTCGCTGGACGGCGCGACCCGCGAGGTCAACGACGCGGTCCGCGGCCCCGGTTCGTACGACATGGCGATCCGGGCCATGGAGAACCTCGCCGAGGCCGGCTTCGAGAACTTCAAGATCTCGGTGGTCATGACCCGGCAGAACGTGTCGCAGCTGGACGACTTCGCCGCGATCGCCGACCGGTACGGCGCCCAGCTGCGCATCACCCGGCTGCGGCCGTCCGGGCGCGGCGCGGACGTCTGGGACGAGCTGCACCCGACGGACCGGCAGCAGCTGGAGCTGTACGAATGGCTGGTCGCGCACGGCGACCGGGTCCTCACCGGCGACTCGTTCTTCCACCTCAACGCGCTTGGTACGGAGCCGATCCCGGGCCTGAACCTGTGCGGCGCCGGGCGGGTGGTCTGTCTGATCGACCCGGTCGGGGACGTGTACGCCTGTCCGTTCGCCATCCACGACACCTTCAAGGCGGGCAATGTGCGCTCGCCCGGCGGCTTCGCCGAGGTGTGGCAGTCCTCCTCGCTCTTCCAGGAGCTGCGCGGCGAGCAGAGCGGCGGCGCGTGCCGGTCCTGCTCGGCGTACGACGTCTGCCAGGGCGGCTGCATGGCCGCGAAGTTCTTCACCGGGCTGCCGCTGGACGGCCCGGACCCCGAGTGCGTCAAGGGCCACGGCGCCGCAGCGCTGGCCGCCGTCGACCGTGCGGCGCTGCCCCCGCAGGGCACCGACCACTCGCACCGCAAGGTCTCGCTGGGCATGCCCGCGCTGCGGACCGGTCGCCCGGACCGCTTCTGTGACGAGAGCCCGCTGGCCGGCATGGAAGCGCGCTGAACCGTCACGCAGTCGCGCGACCGAACAGAGACGACGAAAGAGGAAAAGAATCATGAGCGGTTGGTTCGAGACAGTGACGGAGGCCCAGCGGCGGGCCCGGAAGCGGCTGCCGAAATCCGTCTACAGCGCATTGCTCGCCGGCTCCGAGAAGGGCGTCTCCTACGACGACAACACCGCGGCCTTCGCGCAGCTCGGGTTCGCCCCGCACGTCGCCGGGCTGTCGGCCAAGCGCGAGATGGCGACGACGGTCATGGGGCAGGAGATCTCGCTGCCGGTGATCATCTCCCCGACGGGCGTACAGGCCGTACACCCCGACGGGGAGGTGGCCGTGGCCCGCGCGGCGGCGGCCCGCGGCACGGCGATGGGCCTGAGCTCCTTCGCCAGCAAGCCGCTGGCGGACGTCGTCGCGGCCAACCCGCAGACGTTCTTCCAGGTGTACTGGATGGGCACCCGGGACGTCATGCTCCAGCGGATGGAGCGGGCCCGCGCGGCCGGGGCCAAGGGGCTGATCGTCACCCTCGACTGGTCCTTCTCGCACGGCCGGGACTGGGGCAGCCCCAAGATCCCCGAGCGGCTGGACCTCAAGGCGATGCTCCGGTTCGCCCCCGAGACGCTGGCCCGCCCCGGCTGGCTGCTCGACTTCCTCAAGAGCCGGAGCATCCCGGACCTCACCGCGCCGAACATCGCCGAGCCCGGCAGTCCGGCACCGACGTTCTTCGGGGCCTACGGCGAGTGGATGCAGACGCCGCCCCCGTCGTGGGAGGACGTCGCCTGGCTGCGCGAGCAGTGGGGAGGCCCGTTCCTGCTCAAGGGGATCTGCCGGGTCGACGACGCCAAGCGGGCCGTGGACGCGGGCGTGACCGCGATCTCCGTGTCCAACCACGGGGGCAACAACCTGGACGCCACCCCGGCGCCGATCCGCGTCCTGCCGTCCATCGCCGAGGCCGTGGGCGACCAGGTCGAGGTCCTGCTCGACGGAGGGATCCGCCGCGGCAGCGACGTGGTCAAGGCGGTCGCGCTCGGCGCGCGGGCGGTGATGATCGGGCGCGCCTACCTGTGGGGCCTGGCTGCGGGCGGCCAGGCCGGAGTGGAGAACGTGCTCGACGTCCTGCGCGGCGGCATCGACTCGGCGCTGCTCGGGCTGGGGCGTTCCGGCATCCACGAACTGAGCGCCGACGACGTGGTGATCCCGCAGGGGTTCACCCGCGCGCTGGGCGTCTGAGATGCGACCGCGGCACCGGGAGAACACGCCATTCGGTACCGGGAGAACACGCCATGAGTAACCACCTCGCGGACCTGGCCTGGCCGAATCTGACGGGCCGTCGCCCGCTCGTGCTGCTGCCGCTCGGCTCCTGCGAGCAGCACGGTCCGCACCTCCCGCTGGACACCGATGCCGCGGTGGCCTCGGCGGTCGCCGAGCGGGCCGCCGCCCGGCTGCGCGGCGAGCTGGACCTCGTGATCGCACCGGTACAGCCCTACGGGGCCAGCGGCGAGCACGAGGGCTTCGCCGGCACGGTGTCCATCGGACATGTCGCGCTGCGGATGCTGGTCACCGAGATCGGCCGCTCGATGCTGCGCTGGGCGGGCCGGCTGCTGGTGGTCAACGGGCACGGCGGCAATCTGACGAGCCTGGCCGACGCGGTGACCGGGCTGCGCGGGGAGAGCCGGGACGTGGCCTGGTGGCCGTGCGTCCCGCGCGGCTCCGACGCGCACGCGGGCCGCACCGAGACGTCGATGATGCTGCGGATGCGGCCCGAGGCCGTACGCCGGGAGCGGGCCGTCGCCGGGCCGACCGAGCCGATCCATCTGCTGATGGAGCGGCTGGTACGCGACTCCGTGCGCGGTGTCAGCCCCTCCGGCGTCCTCGGCGACCCGGAAGGGGCCGGTGCGAGCGAAGGGGAGCGGCTGCTGGAGCGGATGGCGGCGGGCCTCGCCGACGCCGTCCGCGGCTGGCAGGTGTCCGACCGGGGCCGGCTGGGCGTCTCCCAGGGAGCCGCCCGATGACCGGCCGCCGGGTCGCCGTCGTGACCGGGGCCGCCCGGGGCATCGGGGCCGCGACCGTGACGCGGCTGGCGGAGAACGGCTGGGCGGTGGTCGCGGTGGACCGCTGCGCGGACGACCCCGACGTCCCGTACCCACTGGCGGGGCCCGGCCAACTGGACGCACTGGCGCGTGAGTTCGCGATGGTGCGGGCGGTCCACGCGGATGTGCGGGACGCGGCCGCGCTGCGGGCGGCCGTGGAGCTCGCCGAGACGGAGTTCGGCGGGCTGGACGCGGCCGTGGCCGGCGCGGCCGTACTGCTCGGCGGCGGCCCGGTGTGGGAGCACTCCGACGCGCACTGGCGGACCCTGCTGGACGTGGACGTGCTGGGCGTCGCGCATCTCGCCCGCGCCGCCGTCCCCGCCCTGCTGCGCCGGCCGCGGCCGCGCACCGGCCGGTTCGTCGCCCTCGCCTCGGCCGCCGCGCACCGCGGGCTGTGGGGCCTGGGCTCGTACTGCGCGGCCAAACACGCCGTACTCGGGCTGATCCGGTCCCTCGCCTGCGACCTTCAGGGCACCGGCGTGAACGCGGTCGCCGTATCGCCGGGATCCACCCGCACGGACATGCTGCGCGCCACCGCCGACCTGTACGGCCTGGCCGACGCGCAGGAGCTGGCCGAACACCAGTTGCTGCAACGGCTGCTGGAGCCCGAGGAGGTTGCCTCCGTCGTCGCCTTCGCGTGCTCGGAGGCGGCCGCCGCGGTCACCGGAACCGTGCTGCACGCCGATGGGGGGTTCGCCGGATGACCGCCGCACCGGACCCTTCACCGCACCATGGACCACACCTGGAACCACCGCCCGCGACCGGGCTGCCGTACGGCTTCGGCGTGGAACTCGACGCCCAGGTGCACCGGTCGCGCGACGGCCGCCTGCTGCTCGGCGGCTCCCCGCCACGGCTGCTGCGGCTGAGCGCCACGGCGGCCCGGCTGCTGGCCGACGGCCGGTTCGGCGTCACCGACCGGGCGACCGCGGCGCTCGCCCGGCGGCTGCTGGACGCCGGTGCGGCGCATCCGCGCCCGCCCGCGCACGCGCCGGGCCGGACCACGGTCGTCGTCCCCGTACGGGACCGGGCCGACCTGCTGGACCGGTTGCTGACCGCTCTGCGCAGTGACCCGCAGACCGCGGATCTGCCGCTGCTGGTGGTGGACGACGGCTCCCGGAACCCGGCCCCCGTGGCCGACGCGGCCCGCAGGCACGGCGCCCGGCTGCTCGTCCACCCGCACAACCTGGGCCCGGCGGCCGCCCGCAACACCGGCCTGCGGCACGCCCGTACCCCGTACGTGGCGTTCTGCGACTCCGACGTGCGGCCCGAGGCGGGCTGGCTCGCGCCGTTGCTGGCACAGTTCGCCGACCCCGCGGTGGCGCTCGCCGCGCCCCGGATCGTCGCGGTACCCGTGGCCGGCGCCGGCCGGCTGGACCGGTACGAGGAGGTCCGCTCCCCGCTGGACATGGGCGCGCGGGAGGGCCCGGTCGTCCCGCTGTCCGCGCTCGCGTACGTGCCCAGCGCCACCATCGTGGTCCGCAGGTCCGCCGTCGGTACGGGCTTCGCCCCGGCGATGCGGGTCGCCGAGGACGTGGACCTGTGCCACCGGCTGCACGCCGCCGGCTGGCGGCTGCGCTACGTACCGCGGTCCCGGGTCGGCCACCAGCACCGCACCGACCTGCGCAGCTGGCTCGCCCAGCGCGCCGGGTACGGCACCGGCGCCGCGGACCTGGCGCTGCGCCACCCCGGCCAGGTGCCACCGCTGTACAGCTCCCCCTGGTCGCTGGCCGCCTGCGCGCTGCTGCTGCGCGGCGGCCCCGGCCCGACCG
This sequence comes from Streptomyces purpurogeneiscleroticus, assembly GCF_020024005.1. Classification (NCBI taxonomy): domain Bacteria; kingdom Bacillati; phylum Actinomycetota; class Actinomycetes; order Kitasatosporales; family Streptomycetaceae; genus Streptomyces; species Streptomyces purpurogeneiscleroticus. The sequence continues at coordinate 2,498 of NZ_NHSG01000196.1, read as the reverse complement.
CCGCGGCGGCGGCACTGACCGCGGCATCCGCCGTGCGCCTGGTACGGCGGATGCCCGACGCCGACGCCCCCGTCCGCGCGGGGACGCTGCTCTCGCTCGCCGCACTGCGCGGCACCGCGGAACAGTTGCTGCGCTGCGCGACCCGGCATCACTGGCCGCTCGCCGTGGCCGCCGCGGCGTACAGCGGCCGTGCCCGGTACCTGCTGCTCGCGGCCGCCGTGGCCGAAGGGCTCGCCGACCACCGGCGGTCCGGCGCGGCGCTGGACCCGCTCACGTACACGGCGGTCCGGCGGCTGGACGATCTCGCGTACGGGTGGGGCGTGTGGCAGGGCGCCTGGCGCCGCCGCACCGCCGCACCGCTGGTGCCACGCATCGCCCGGTCGCGGTCGGCCAAGGGCCACCGCGGCATCGACCGGACACCGGCCGCAGCGCCCTCCCGCCAACCTCGCGCCAACCTTGCCCGGCAACAGTGACCCGCACCTGACCCATACCTGTTGCTTCACCCTCACTCATCATCACGCTCATCCACCGGAGGCCCCCGCATGACCCGGCGAACGGACCGACACACTGCTGCCGAGGATCTGATCCCCGCCCCCGCCCCGGCGGACGACCGGGACGCGTTCTGGGCGGAGCAGGCCGCCCGGCTGCACTGGGACACTCCGTGGACGCAGGTACTGGACTGGTCGGACGCACCGTTCGCGCGGTGGTTCGCCGACGGCCGGCTGAACGTGGCGTACAACTGCGTGGACCGGCACGTCGAGGCGGGCCACGGTGAACAGGTCGCCATCCACTGGGAGGGCGAGCCGGGCGACACCCGGACCATCACCTATGCCGACCTGCAACGCGAGGTGAGCAGGACCGCCAACGCCCTGCTCTCCCTCGGCCTGACCACCGGCGACCGGGTCGCCATCCAGCTGCCGATGATCCCCGAAGCGGTGTTCGCGATGCTGGCCTGCGCCCGCCTCGGCCTGCCGCACAGCGTCGTCTTCGGCGGCTTCTCCCCCGCCGCACTGCAGTCCCGGATCGCGGACGCCGAGGCGAAGCTGCTGATCACCGCGGACGGCCAGTACCGCAGGGGCCAGGCGGTGGCGATGAAGGACGGCACGGACGAGGCGGTGGCGCACGCGCCGAGCATCGAACACGTCCTGGTCGTCCGCCGTACGGGCTCGGCCGTGGCCTGGACCGAGGGCCGGGACCTGTGGTGGCACGACCTGGTGGACGCCCAGGCCGATACGCACACCCCCGAGGCATTCGACGCCGAACACCCGCTCTTCATCCTCTACACCTCCGGCACCACCGGTAAGCCCAAGGGCATCCTGCACACCTCCGGCGGCTATCTCACCCAGGCCGCGTACTCCCACCGCGCGGCCTTCGACCACCGGGCCGGGGACGACGTGTACTGGTGCACGGCCGACATCGGCTGGATCACCGGGCACTCGTACATCGTGTACGGGCCGTTGGCCAACCGCGCCACCTCTGTCATGTACGAGGGCACACCCAACACCCCTCACGAGGGGCGGCACTTCGAGATCATCCAGAAGTACGGGGTGTCGCTCTACTACACCGCGCCCACCCTCATTCGCACCTTCATGAAGTGGGGGGAAGGCATTCCCGCGCGGTACGACCTGTCCTCGCTGCGGGTGCTGGGCAGCGTCGGCGAGCCGATCAACCCGCAGGCGTGGCTGTGGTACCGGGAGCACATCGGCGGCAACCGCACACCGGTAGTCGACACCTGGTGGCAGACCGAGACCGGCGCGATCATGATCGCCCCACTGCCGGGGAACGGCCTGGTCCCCAAGCCTGGTTCGGCGCAGACCCCGCTGCCCGGCATCTCCGCCAAGGTCGTCGACGACCAGGGCATCGAGGTCGGCAAGGGCGAGTCCGGCTACCTGGTGCTGGACCGCCCCTGGCCCGCCATGCTGCGCGGCGTCTGGGGCGACGAGGAGCGGTACCGGGAGACGTACTGGTCCCGCTTCGCCCAGCAGGGTTACTACTTCGCCGGTGACGGCGCGCGGTACGACGAGGACGGCGACATCTGGCTGCTGGGCCGCGTGGACGACGTCATGAACGTCTCCGGACACCGGATCTCCACCGCCGAGGTGGAATCGGCGCTGGTCTCCCACCCCGCCGTGGCGGAGGCCGCGGTGGTCGGCGCGACGGACGCCACCACCGGGCAGGCCATCGTCGCGTTCGTCATCCTGCGCGGCAGCGCCACGGAGGGGTCGGACACGATCACGGCGCTGCGGAACCACGTGGCGCGGGAGATCGGCCCGATCGCCAAGCCCCGGCAGGTCATGGTCGTACCGGAACTTCCCAAGACCCGCTCGGGCAAGATCATGCGCCGGCTGCTGCGGGACGTGGCGGAGCAGCGGGAGATCGGGGATGTCACCACACTCGCCGACGCGTCCGTCATGAGCCTGATCAACAACAACCTCGGCGGCGCAGCCGCGCACAACGACTGACTCCCCTCCTGCTCCTTCCTTCCCACTCCCTCCTCC
>NZ_NHSG01000195.1:0-4284 GCF_020024005.1 Streptomyces purpurogeneiscleroticus | reverse complement strand
CGCCAGGTGAAGCGGGCGAGGACCCGGGCGCGGCCCGCGGCGCCGAGCCGGCGGCGCAGCTCCGCGTCGCCGAGCAGCCGGTTCAGGCCCGCGGCGAGCGCGCCCGCGTCGCCCGGCGGCACCGCGAGACAGGTCTCGCCGTCGGGCCCGGCGACCTCGGGGATGGCGCCGCCGGTGGTGGCCAGCAGCGGCGTGCCGGTGGCCATGGCCTCGGCGGCGGGGAGGGAGAAGCCTTCGTAGAGGGAGGGCACACAGGCCACTTGGGCGCCGCGGACCAGGTCGACCAGCTCGGCGTCGCTGATGCCCTTGACGAACTCGATCGCGCCGCCGAGCCCGTACCGCTCGATGGCGGCGGCCACCGGCCCGTCGTCGGCCCGCTTGCCGACCACGACGAGGTGCGCCTCCGGGTTCTCCGTACGGACCTTGGCGAGCGCCTCGACGAGATGGATCAGGCCCTTGAGCGGCACATCCGCGCTGGAGGTCGTGACGATGCGGCCGGGGATCTCGGGGACCGCGGGATCCGGCGAGAAAAGGTCGGTGTCGGCGCCGATGTGCACGACGTGGATGCGGTCCTGACGGACGCCCAGGTGGTCGGTGATCTCCTGCGCCGAGGAGCCGGAGACGGTGAGGACGGACGGCAGTCGGCGCGCTACCCGCTTCTGCATGCGGGTGAAGCCGTACCAGCGGCGGACCGAGGCGCGCCGCCGCCAGCCGTCGGCGGCGGCCAGGTCCAGCTGCCGGTCGACGGTGATGGGGTGGTGGATCGTGGTGACCAGCGGCGCGCCGAGGTCGCCGAGCAGGCCGTAGCCGAGCGTCTGGTTGTCGTGGACGACGTCGAAGTCGCCGCGCCGGGCGGCCAGATGGCGCCGGGCCCGCAGGGAGAAGGTGAGCGGCTCGGGGAAGCCGCCGGTCCACATCGTGCCGACTTCGAGGGCGTCGATCCAGTCGCGGTACTCGCCGCGCTTCGGCGTGCGGAACGGGTCCGGCTGCCGGTACAGATCCAGGCTGGGCAGCTCGGTCAGCGGGACGCCCCCGTCGAGCACGGGGTAGGGCTGGGCGCCGATGACCTCCACGGAGTGGCCGAGCCCGGCCAGTTCGCGGGAGAGGTGGCGTACGTAGACGCCCTGGCCGCCGCAGAACGGGTTCCCCTTGTATGTGAGCAGGGCAATCCGCAAGGGGCGGTCGCCAGTGATCTCGGCGGGGCGAGCGGCGGCTGCCCGGACGGCCTCAGCGGACACTCTCGGCCCCTCTCTCACTGGACTTTCGCCGGAGCGTAACCGCTGGCGCTAATCTAGAACAAGTTACAGAACCGATCGGTTACCGATGAGTTCACCAGGCTCGAATCTACCGGTCGGGGCATCGGCGAAAAGAGCCGCACCAGGTGATTCGCGCCACGACCCACCCCCTGCCATGCTGAGCCGATCAGCAGATCGACAGCCCCCGCAGCACGGACGGACCGCCACGGAATGGGACACATGACTTCCGAACACCGGCCGGCGCTTCCCGCCACCCCTCCGCTGACCGAGCGCCAGGAAGCGCGCCGCCGCCGCATCCTGCACGCCAGCGCGCAGCTGGCCGGGCGCGGCGGTTTCGACGCCGTGCAGATGCGCGAGGTCGCGGAGTTGTCGAACGTCGCCCTGGGCACGCTGTACCGCTACTTCCCCTCCAAGATCCATCTGCTGGTGGCGACCATGCAGGACCAGCTCCAGCACATGCACGCGACGCTGCGCAAAAGGCCGCCGACGGAGAGCGACCCCGGGGCGCGGGTGGCCCAGACGCTGATGCGGGCGTTCCGCGCGATGCAGCGCGAGCCGCACCTGGCGGACGCGATGGTGCGCGCACTCACCTTCGCCGACCGGTCGGTGAGCCCCGAGGTGGACACCGTCTCCCGGCTGACGACAGCGATCATTCTGGACGCCATGGGGCTGGAATCCGCCGCCACTCCGGAGCAGCTCTCGGCCGTGCGGGTGATCGAGCACACGTGGCACTCGGCGCTCATCACCTGGCTCTCGGGACGGGCATCGATTGCGCAAGTGAAGATCGACATCGAGACGGTCTGCCGGCTCATCGAGCTGACCGGCCCGCAGCGCCCGGAATAGCCCGCTTTCACGCCGAAGTTCCCTTTCACGCCCCTGGTTAAGCACCGGTTTGGCGCCGTTACAGCGTGCATACATGCATCCCGCCGTGCACCCGTGCGCCCCCTTGCCCCCTCTTGGCCTGATCTGCGGCCCCACTGCGCGCCCTTTACAGGTATGAATTCGGGGTGGTTGCCAAATAAGGCCGGTACACGGGGGTCTGGAGGGGGACTGCAGTGATCCGGGTGCTGCTGGTGCACGACGTCTGCCTGTTTCGATGGGCGTTGGCCGAGGTGCTCAGCAGGGAAAACGACATAGAGGTGGCGGTGTCCACGCCGGAGGGCGCGGCGGGCCGGGTGCGCGCGCTGCGGCCGGACGTCTGTGTGGTGGATGTGGACTCCGCAATGCCTATTGGAGCGAGTGCGTTGCGAAAGCTATCGGACAGCGGTGCCGCGCCCGCGGCACATGCCGACGGTAGTTCCGCGAGAGAGGAAGCGGGCTGGAGTGACGGTGCGTATCGGAGTACCGACGGTTACCGGAGCGGCTGGGCGCCGAGAGCGGCGGCCGGGGCGCACGGCGCCGTGGTGAGCGGCGTGGGCGCCGCCGCGAGAGGTGCCCCCGCGGGCGGTACGCAGACGAGGACGGAGGCGCACGGCAGTGCCGCGCACGCCGTCCCGGGCCGCGGCACGCCCGCGCGCGGCCCGATCGCGCACATCCCGCAGCAGGTCAACAGATGCCGGGAACACCCGGCGGGCGGCGCGGCGGAGGCCGTGCCGTGCGGCGCGGAACACGGAGCGGGCGGCGGCCGGGAGGGCGCGGCCGGGCCGGCCAAGGGGCCTGCCCTGCTGGTCCTCGGCTCGGCCCACCGGCCGGGCCCGCTGCGCAGAGCCTTCGAGGCCGACGCGCTCGGGTTCGTCGACAAGGAGGGCTCCCCCGGGCAGCTCGCCGCCGGCATACGGCAGGTCGCCGCGGGCCGGCGCTTCGTCGACGGCTCGCTGGGCTTCGGCTTCCTGCAGGCCGCCGAAATGCCGCTCACCCAGCGGGAGCTGAGCGTGCTGACGCTCGCCGCCGAGGGCGCCTCGGTCGCCGAGATCGCCGGCACGCTGCACCTGTCCAACGGGACGGTGCGCAACTACATGTCGGCGATCACCCGCAAGACCGGCGCCCGCAACAGGGTCGACGCCATCCGCATCTCCCAGGGCGAGGGCTGGCTGTGACCCACGCACCGGGAGGGCGTCCCGGCGGCAGGCCCGGCCGCCCCGCGCTCATGAGGAGAGGGCCGGCTCCGCTTCGGCGTCCGCCCACTCCCCCACGAGGTCGCGGTAGAGCGCGGAGCGCCGCAGCAGGTCGCGATGGCGCCCGCACAGGGCGTACGTACCGTCCATCACCAGGACGCGGTCCGCACGGAGCGCCGAACTGATGCGGTGTGCGACGACGATCAGTGAGCCGCCCGGCCGGGCCGCGAACGCCCGCTCCGCGCGGGCTTCCGCCGTCGCGTCCAGATGGCAGCCGGCCTCGTCGAGGAGGGCGAGCGGCGCGGGCGCGAGATGGGCGCGGGCGAGGGCGATCAGCTGGCGCTCGCCGGCGGAGAGCGTGCCGGGCGTGACCCGCGCGCCGAACCCGCCCAGTCGCTGCACCAGGCCCGCGGCGCCCACGGCCACGGCCGAGGCCCGCAGCGCGGTGTCCGGCACCTCATCGGGGCGCGGGCAGAGGTACAGCATGTTCTCCCGGAGCGTCCCGGAGAACACATAAGCCTGCTGGGGTACGAGAACGCGCCTGGACCCCGCGCCGTTCCCGCCCAGCCGGATCTCTCCCCGATCGGGGACCAGCACGCCCGCGAGCAGCGCCACGAGCGTCGACTTTCCGATGCCGCTCGGCCCGACGACGGCCAGGTGCCCGCCGACCGGCAGGGTCAGCTCCAGCCCCTGCACCACGGGCGTCGCATGCTCCCCGTACGCGAAGGACACCCCCCGCGCCTCCAGGGCCAGCCCGCTCCCGGCGGGCGGCGTCGCCCACGCGGGCAGGGACACGGGAGCCTCGGCCGACGCGTGGTCGGCGTTGTCCCCGGCGTACGCGCCCGCGCCCTGCGCGGACCGGCCGCCCGGCGCACGCCCCGGTACCGGAATCCCCCCGGGCAGTGTCAGCCGCTTGGGCGGCAGCGCGTGCCGCGGCCGCTTGGCGTGCCGCGCCCCGCCGCCACGGCCCGCCG
>NZ_NHSG01000194.1:0-11451 GCF_020024005.1 Streptomyces purpurogeneiscleroticus | reverse complement strand
CGGGATGGGCGGAATGGGCGGTACGGGCGGGACGCCGGGGACGCCCCGGGTGCTGCGGGCGATGAACGACCGGGCCGCGCTGGAACTGCTCGTGGCGCACGGGCCGTTGACCCGCACCCGGATCGGGGAGCTGACCGGGCTGTCCAAGCCCACCGCCGCACAGCTGCTGGGGCGGCTGGCAGCCGCCGGGCTGGTGCGGACGAGCGGCAACGTGACCGGACGGCCCGGCCCCAGCGCGCAGCTGTACGAGGTGAATCCGGCGGCGGCGTACGTGGCCGCGCTGTCGGTGGCCCCGGCCGGGGTGACCGCCGTCGTCGCGGACATCACCGGTGCGGTGGTGGGGGAAGAGCGGGTCGCGGCCGATGCCGTCGTCGCCGAGGGCGCCGGGAGCGGCACCGCCCGGGTGGTGGCCGCCGCCGTGGACGGTGCGCTGGAGAAGGCCGGGCTGGGCCGGGGAGAGCTGCACGGGGTCGTCATCGGGACGCCGGGCGCGCTGGACCCGCGCACCGGCGAGCTGCGGTACGCGCCGCACCTGCCCGGTTGGCATTCGCGTTCGCTGCTGGGCGAGTTGGGGGACGCGCTGGGCGCGCCCGTCGTCATCGAGAACGACGTCAATCTCGCGGCGCTGGCCGAGCAGCACGACGGGGCGGCGCAGGACCACGACGACTTCGTACTGGTGTGGGTCGACGAGGGCGTCGGCGCGGCGATCGTGCTCGGCGGGACGCTGCTGCGCGGGGCGACCGGCGGGGCCGGGGAGATCGGGTACATGCCGCTGCCCGGCGCGCCGCTCGCGCGGGGCGGGCCGGACGCGGCGGCCGCGCCGGACGCGGGCGGCGGCTTCCAGAGCCTGTTGGGGCGGCCCGCCGTACTCGGGATCGCCCGCGGCCTGGGGCGGGAGCCGGCCGATGTCACCGAGGCGCTCGCGGACCCGGCCGTCGTGGACGAGGTGGCGCGCCGGCTGGCGACGGGCCTGGCCGCCGTGGTCGCGGTGGTCGATCCCGAGCTGATGGTGCTGTCGGGGACCGTCGCGCAGGCGGGCGGCGAGCGGCTGCGCGTACGGGTCGAGGAGGAGCTGACCGGCCTCGCGCTCCCCCGCCCGCAACTGCGGATCAGCGACATCGAGGGCGACCCGATCCTGACGGGCGCCCTGCGGACCGCCCTGGTACAGGCGCGCGACACCGTCTTCGATACGGCCTGAGGGACAGCTGAGGGGCAACTGAGGGGCAAAGAGGCACAGATGACAGGAATCAAGCTTGCAGTGGTCGGCGGGGGATCGACCTACACCCCTGAACTCATCGACGGTTTCGCGCGGTTGCGGGACGTGCTGCCGGTGGACGAGCTGGTGCTGGTCGATCCGGCGGCGGACCGGCTGGAGCTGGTGGGCGGGCTGGCCCGGCGGATCTTCGCCCGGCAGGGGCACCCGGGCCGGATCAGCTGGACGAGCGACCTGGACGCCGCCGTGGACGGCGCGGACGCGGTACTGCTCCAGCTGCGCGTCGGCGGGCAGGCGGCGCGCAACGAGGACGAGACCTGGCCGCTGGAGTGCGGCTGCGTGGGCCAGGAGACGACGGGCGCGGGCGGGCTGGCCAAGGCGCTGCGCACGGTGCCGGTGGTGCTGGACATCGCGGAGCGGGTACGCCGCCGGAATCCGGACGCCTGGATCGTGGACTTCACCAACCCGGTCGGGATCGTGACGCGGGCGCTGCTCACCGCCGGGCACAAGGCGGTCGGGCTGTGCAACGTGGCGATCGGATTCCAGCGGAAGTTCGCTCGGCTGCTGGACGTGGCGCCGCAGGAGGTACAGCTCGAACACGTCGGGCTGAACCATCTGACCTGGGAGCGGGCGGTACGCGTGGGCGGCGAGGACGTGCTGCCGCGGCTGATCGCCGAGCACGGGGACGCGATCGCCGCCGATCTGCACATGCCGCGCACCCTGGTCGAACGCCTCGGCGCGGTCCCCTCGTACTACCTGCGCTACTACTACCAGCACGACGAGGTCGTACGGGAGCTGCGCACCAAGCCGTCGCGCGCCGCGGAGGTCGCCGCGATGGAGAAGGAACTGCTGCGGATGTACGGGGATCCGGCGCTGGACGAGAAGCCGGAGCTGCTGGGCAAGCGGGGCGGCGCCTTCTACTCGGAGGCGGCCGTCGCGCTCACCTCCTCCCTGCTGCGCGACACCGGTGACGTGCAGGTGGTGAACGCGCTGAACAACGGGACACTGCCGTTCCTGCCGGACGACGCGGTGATCGAGGTACCGGCCACGGTGGGCGCCCGGGGCGCGGTGCCGGTACCGGTACGCCCGCTGGAGCCGCTGTACGCCGGTTTGATCGCAGGCGTCACGGCGTACGAACACCTGGCGCTGGAGGCGGCCCTGAAGGGCGGCCGGGACCGGGTCTTCGAAGCGCTGCTCGCGCACCCCCTCATCGGCCAGCTCGACTACGCGGACCGCCTGACCGACGAGTTGCTCGCCCACAACCAGGAACATCTGGCGTGGGCGTGAGCGGGGGGCGCGAGGGCCGGGCAGGGCGCCCAGGACCGCGCGCCTACGGGGCGAATCGAACTACCCCGTCCCCCCAGCAGGGGGTTACCCAAAGGGGGCGGCGCGAGAACGTCTCGTGCGGGGCTGCGCTGCTCGCCGTGGACGCCGGGAACAGCAAGACGGACGTGGCCGTGGTCGGTGCCGACGGGGCGGTGCTCGGCACGGCACGCGGCGGCGGCTTCCGGCCGCCCGCGGTCGGCGCGCACCGGGCCGTCGCCGACCTGGCCGTGACCGTCGAACGCGCGCTGGCGCAGGCCGGTATCCACCGCGTCGCGCACCTCACCGCCTGCCTCGCCAACGCCGACCTCCCCGTGGAGGAGGCACGGCTCACCGAACTCCTCGCGGCCCACGGCCGGTCGGACACGGTGACCGTGGCCAACGACACCTTCGCGCTGCTGCGGGCCGGGCTGCCCGACGGCGGCCGGCACACCGGCGTCGCGGTGGTCTGCGGGGCCGGGATCAACTGCTCGGGGCTCGGCCCGGACGGCCGTACCGCGCGCTTCCCCGCCATCGGGCGCATCTCCGGCGACTGGGGCGGCGGCGGGCACCTCGCCGAGGAGGCGCTGTGGTGGGCGGCGCGGGCCGAGGACGGGCGGGGCACGCCCAGCGCCCTGGCGGACCGGCTGCCCGCGCACTTCGGGCTGTCCGGGATGCCGGAGCTGATCGAGGCGCTGCACCTGGGGGACGTACCGGCCGAGCGCCGCCACGAACTGGTACCGGTGCTCCTCGCGGTGGCAACCGAGGGGGACGAGGTGGCGCGGGCCCTCGTGGCGCGCCAGGCCGAGGAGATCGCCCTCATGGCCACGGTGGCGCTGCGCCGGCTGGATCTGCTGGACGCGCCGGTGCCGGTGGTGCTCGGCGGCGGGGTACTGGCGGCACGCCACCCAGTGCTGCACGACGCGGTTCTCGCGCTGCTTGCCGAGCGCGCCCCGAAGGCGGTACCGGAAGTGGTCACCGCTCCCCCGGTGCTCGGCGCCGGCCTGCTGGCCCTGGACGAGACGGGCGCGCCTGCCTCCGCGTACGCCCGCCTGCGCGCCCATTACGCCTGAGAGCCAGTACTCCAGTACGCACGCCTGGCGGCCCACACCGTCCGTTCGGTCCGCACAGCGAGGTCGTCGCGGTGCAGGACGCTGTGCGGTCCGTCGCTGTCGATCAGGGTGTCGAGCGTGGCCAGGTCGTCGGTGTCGGCCCGGCCGTCGAGCGCGGTACGCATGCGGCTCAGCACCGCCCGGGCGTACCGGCCGGTGGCCTCGGGCAGCGGCGGGACGAGCTCGACGGCGTACGGCCACTCGGCCTCGACGGTGAACCCGGCCCGGGACAGCAGCGGGCCCCAGTCGGCGCCCCGGTGCGGCATCGCCTCGGCGTGCCGGTCGGACAGCGCAGCACGGCAGCGGGCTTCCAGTCCCGGGCGTCCGACACCGAGATCGTGAGGCAGGAAGTACGGGACGCCGGCCATCTCGATCACGGCCAGCAGTCCGCCCGGGGCGAGCGCGGCGTACGCCTCGCGCAGCGTGCGGTCGGGGTCGCTCATGTGGTGCAGGGCCCCCGACGCCCACACCAGGTCGATGTTGCCGAAGTCCGGCCACGCCGCGTCCAGGTCGGCCTCGACGGTGCGCACCCGGTCCGCCACGCCGAGCTCGCGGGCGCGGCCCCGGAGGTGGTGCAGGAGTCGCGGGGAGGCGTCGACGGCGATCGCTTCGGCGTCCTCGAAGCGCCGCAGGAGAGCGAAGGTGCCGGTACCGGTGCCGCTGCCCAGGTCCAGAATCCGGCGCACGGGCCGGTCCGCGGTCAGGTCCGCCAGCCGGCCGGTCACCTCGGTGAGGTGTGCGTGCAGGACTTCGGCCTCCAGGTCGAGCAGCTCGGCGACGAACGGCTCGTCGTGCGGACCCTCGTGCCCGGAGGCGTGGTGGTGCTGGTTCTGGTGCTGGTTCTGGTGCTGATGCGCGTGGGGTGCCATGTCTCGACCGTACGACCGCCTTGCCGTACCGACATACCATCTTGCTCATGACGCAAGAAGATGAGGATCTGGACGTCCTCGTGCGCAAGCGGATCAGGGGGCTGCGGGTCGCCATGGGCTGGTCGCTGGACGATCTGGCGGCCCGTTGTTACCTGAGCCCCTCCACCCTGAGCCGTATCGAGACGGGTCACCGGCGGATCGGCCTGGACCAGCTGACCGCGATCGCCCGGGCCCTGGGCACCACCCTGGACCAGCTCGTGGAGTCCGCCACCGACGACGTGATCATCAGGCCGCAGCACCACGCGGCACGCGGGCTGACCACCTGGATGCTGAAGCGGGACCCCGGCGTCACCGTCGCCAGGCTGCGCCTCACGGAACCGGCCCCGACCGGCAGCGGCGCGCTCAAGGCCCACCCGGGGCAGGACTGGTTCACCGTGCTGTCCGGGACCGTCGTCCTGCTGCTGGGGGACCGCAGGATCGTCGTCGAGGAAGGGCAGGCGGCCGAGTTCTCCACCATGGTCCCGCACGCGTTCGGCGCGCAGGGCGGCCCGGCGGAGATCCTCGGCATCTTCGACCACGACGGACAGCGCACCCACCTGCGAGCCGCCCACTGAGACACGGCCCGGATGAGCCGCGGAGGAGCCGCCCGGCCGCCGGCTCAGTCGTCCAGCGGCAGTGCCAGATCCCGTACGTGACCGGCGAGCAGCTCCACCGCGGCGTCCACCGCGGCCGCCTGGTCCCGCTCCCGGATCGCCTCGACGAGGAGGTGGTGCGGGTCGGTGGGGGCGGCCGTCGCGGTGTCCAGGCAGGCGGCGCGGCGCAGCTCCGCTCGGAGGGCCGTGCTCAGCGAGCGGTAGATGTCGGCCAGTACGGGGTTGGCGCTCGCCTCGGCGACCAGGACGTGGAAGTCGGCGTCGGCGGCGGTGAACGCCTCGTCCTCGTGCGCCGCGAGCGCGGCCCGGCGCCGGGCCAGCGCCGCTTCTATGGCGGCGAGCTGGGCGTCCGTGCGGTGCCGTGCGGCCTGCCGCGCCGCGATCACGTCCAGGCCCTGCCGGACCTGTGTGACGTGGGTCAGCTCGGCGCGCTCCAGGCGGCGGCGGAGCGCCACCGCGCTGTCGTCGTCGGAGACGACGAACGTGCCGTCGCCCTGCCGGGTCTCCAGCAGCCCGGAGTGCACGAGGGCGCGGATGGCCTCCCGTACGGAGGCTCGGCTCACCTGGAGCGTCTCGGAGAGGGCACTTTCGGGCGGAATGCGGCTGCCCACCGGCCAGATCCCCTTGAGGATCTGTTCCCGGATCTCGTCGGTCGCGGTCTCCACCAGCGACACCCTGCGTATCGTCCGCACCGCACCGCTCCATTTCCCAGGTCATCTGACGTCAGGCAACTCTAGCCAGCCCGGCCGGCGCCCGGCTGCCCCTTGGGAGAAGCCGGGGAACCGAACACCGTACGAATGCGTGAAGGGAGGCAACGGGGGCTGGAGGTGTGGAACGCCCGGCCACGGGGCTCGAACGAGATCGCGATACGAACAAGATCCAGGCAATACCGGTGTGGGGGTCGGCCCCTGGAGCCATACTGCTGGCGGTGCACCCCTGCCCGCGGCGCGGGCCGCGGGGCACGGCCAGCGACCGAGGGGGAGGTTCCGTGTCATATCCGCCGACCGGCAGCGCGGCACCACCCGCGCCCGCAGCGCCTCCCGGACCGGACACGACCGCACCGGACACGACCACACCGGAATCAACCACTCCGCCGCCGTCGTCCGGCGAGCGCGCCGTATGGACCGACGCGCTGCGCCGACTGCGCGCCGCCATGCTCACCGAGCCGGGCCGGCTGCGCTTCATCGGTGCCGTACTGGCCGCGCTGGTCGTGCTGTTCGGCGCCATGACGGCCTGGCAGGTGGCGGACCGGTCGGCCGCCGCCGACGACGTCCTGGGGAGCAGCCAGCCGCTGAGCCGGGACGCTGCCGACATCTACCGCTCGCTGGCGGACGCGGACACGACGGCGGCCGGCGGCTTCCTGGCCGGCGAGCGGGAGAGCGCGGACAGCCGGCAGCGCTACAAGGACGACATCTCCACCGCCGCCAGGCTGCTGGTCCGCGCCTCCGCCAACTCCCGGGGCTCGGAGACGGCGCGGGACCGGATCGAGCAGCTGAACGACGGCCTGCCGCGCTACACGGGCCTGGTGGAGACGGCGCGGATGTACAACCGGCAGGGCCTGCCGGTGGGCGGCGCGTACCTCCAGTACGCCAACAACCTGATGCGCACCCAACTGCTGCCCGCCGCCCAGGAGCTCTACGACGCCGAGACCGCCCGGCTCGACGGCGACTACGAGGACGCCAGGGCCTGGCCCTGGGTCGCGCTGGGCGCCGGGGTGCTGGCGCTCGGCGCGCTCGGCTGGGCGCAGCGCCGCAACTACCGGCGCACGAACCGGGTGTTCAACCAGGGACTGCTGATCGCCACCACCGCCTCCGTGGGCGTCCTGCTGTGGATGACGGCCGGGCACGCCTTCGCGCGCGCGGGGCTGGACGACTCCATCGAGCACGGCGTGAAGTCCCTGCGGGTGCTCAACGAGGCGCGGATCGCGACGCTGCAGGCGCGCGGCGACGAGAACCTGACGCTGGTGGCGCGCGGCGGCAAGGTGACCGCGGACCAGCGGGACTTCTACGAGGTCGAGTACGCCGCGGGCATGAAGACGCTGGCGGGTGACGGGCAGGGCGCGCAGGGCCGGGCGGGTGGCAAGCTGGCGGAGGCGCTGTCCCTGGCGGACGACGCGGAGGGCCGCGCGCCGGTGCGGGAGGCGCTGGCGAACGTACGGGAGTGGCGCGCGCGGCACGCCGAAGCGCGCGCGGAGAACGACCAGGGCGACTACGAAGGCGCGCTGGCGAGGGTGATCGGGACGGACCGGCCCACGAAGGAGTCCTTCGACAAGGTGGACGCGGCGCTGAAGAAGGCGCTCCGGCACGAGCAGACCGAGTTCCACGACGCTGCGCGCGGCGGCCGGCACGCGCTGGACGGGCTCGCCGTGGGAGCGGCGGCGCTGGCCGTACTGGCGGCGGCCGGCGCGGTGCTGGGCATCGGCCGCAGGCTGTCGGAGTACCGGTGACGAGGGCAGGGATGAGCATGCGGGCGCGATGGGCGGACCTCGGGTCGGCGCTGGCTCCGGTGGCCGCCGGCATGGGCGTGATGGCCGCGGCCGCCGCGGTGCTGGTGCCCGTGCTCAGCAGCGGCCCCGCCGTGCCGCACGATCCACCGCTCCCCGCGCCGCCCCGCGCAACGTCGGCAGCGCCCGCCGCCGCGGGCTGCACGGAGGAGAACGCGGCGGAGAGCCTGCGGCCCTCCGGCGCCGACGGCGACGCGGTGAAGCGGATCAAGAAGGCGGGCGTGCTGGTCGTCGGCGTCGACCAGAACAGCTACCGCTGGGGCTACCGCGACCCGGACAACCCGAAGAACCTCATCGGCTTCGACATCGACCTGGCGAAGGCCATCGCCCGGGACATCCTCGGGCCGGACCCGGACATCGTGTACCGCGCCATCCCCACCAACCAGCGCATCGACGCCGTGAAGCAGCGCAAGGTGGACATGGTCGTGCGGACGATGACGATCAACTGCGAGCGCAAGAAGGACGTCGCCTTCTCCACGGCGTACTTCGAGGCCGGTCAGCAGGTGCTCGCGCCGAAGAGGTCGTCGATCGACGCGTTCGACGACTCGCTGCGGGGAAAGAAGATCTGCACGGCGAAGGGATCAACGGGCGAGCAGGAACTGGACGGTGAGGATCACGGCGCGACGGTCATGACGGTGCCGAACCAGCTCGACTGTCTGGTGCGGCTGCAGCTGGGCGAGGCCGACGCCGTCGTGACGGACAGCGCGCTGGCCGCCGGCCAGGCGGCGCAGGACCCGGCCGTGGAGCTCAAGGGCGAGCCGTTCAGCACGGACCTGTACGGCGTCGCCATGAACAAGGAGGACGAGGACCTGGTGCGGCGGGTGAACAAGGTGCTGGAGGACTACCGCGCGGGCGGTGCCGACAGCCCCTGGACGACCGCGTACGACAAGTGGCTCAAGGCCGATCTGCCGGGCGTCTCCGGGCCCCCGGCGCCCCAGTACAGCGACTGACAGGCCCGGCCGGACGCCCCTGCGCCCGGACGCCCGCAGCGCACCGCACGCACTCTGGAGAGGTGATCGATGGGGGTCCCTGGACCCGCCCCGGCCATGAGCCGCGACGAGGTGGACCGCGCCCTCGGCAGGCTCGGCGCCGAGCACGAAGCGATCGAGACCTCGCTGCTGGCGCTGCAGGACCACGCCGGCCGCCGCCTCCTGGAGGGCGCCGAGCTGACCGGCGTCACCAAGGACCGCTGGGCGACCGCCGAGCAGCGGATCACGGTGCTCTGGGCGCACTTCGAGGCGTACAGCGCGGCGCTGGAGGCCGCGCGTGAGCTGCGCGCCCGCCGCCGCTGGCTCTCCCA
The DNA here is from genome assembly GCF_020024005.1 of Streptomyces purpurogeneiscleroticus. NCBI lineage: Bacteria > Bacillati > Actinomycetota > Actinomycetes > Kitasatosporales > Streptomycetaceae > Streptomyces > Streptomyces purpurogeneiscleroticus. The sequence goes on along the minus strand of NZ_NHSG01000194.1, from coordinate 2,499 downwards.
GGAGGACCTGGCCACCCTCACCGACATGCTGCGCGGCAACGGCGTCACGGTCTCCGGCGGCGCCGCCGGCAGCGTCACCAAGCTCAGCGAACAGCTCAGCCTGGAGGCGCTGGTCGACCGGATGAACGGGCTGTACGCGCGGGCGCTGGACGTCATCGTCAGCGCCGACTCCGTATGGACCGCGCTGCCCGCCCGGATCGACCTGCTCGCCGCCGAACTGCGCCGCACCCGCTCCCTCGCGCACTCCGTCGGCGTCCGCCCCGGCGAGCACCCCTCCGGCGACGACCTGGAGCAGATCACCGACGAACTGACCCGGCTGCGCGCCGAGGTGCTCGCCGACCCGCTCGCCTTCTGGGTGCCCGCCACCGACGCCAGCGCCGCGCCCGGCGGCGGCCGCCCGGACACCGAGCGGTACGACCGCGCGGCCCGCGCCCTGGAGGACGTCCGGCGCGAGATCGAGGCGGTCCTCTCGGTGCGGCAGGACGCCGAGCGGCGGCTGATGCTGCTGCGCGACCTGCTCTCGCGCGCGGACCGCACGCTCAACGAGGCGCGGGAGGCGCGCGGCGAGGTGCTGGCGAAGATCGCCGCGTCCGAAGTACCGGCCGTCTCGGGCCCGTCGGCCGCCCTGCACGAGCAGCTGGCCACCGCCGCCGAGTACCGCAGACGCGCCCAGTGGCACCTGCTGTCGCCGCTGCTGGAGAGCCTGGAGGAGCGCGCCGAGGAGGAGCTGCTGCGCGCCCGTGAGTCGCTGACCGCGGTGACCGCGCCGCTGGCCGTCCGCGCCGAGCTGCGCGGCCGGCTCGACGCGTACAAGGCGAAGACGGCGCGGCACGGCCTGGCCGAGGACCCGCTGCTGATCGAGCGGTACGACATCGCCCGCCGGATGCTGTGGAGCGCGCCCTGCGACCTGCGCGCCGCCGAGCACGCCGTACTGCGCTACCAGCAGGCGGCGGCCGAAGCGCTGGCGGCCGGGCAGCCGGACCGCGAGGGGGAGTCGTGACCGGCGAGCCGGGCGAGAAGTACGAGAAGGACACAGCCTGCCAGCGGCCGGAGTGCGGCGGCCGCTACGAGGACGTCGGCGGCGGCGAACTGTACTGCGACACCTGCGGCATGGCGCCGGTCGTCTCGGCGACCGGCATGGTGTCCTCGCCGCCGACCGGCGTCGCGGGCGCCGGCCGCGCCGCCTCCGGGTCCGGCGGCTCGCAGAGCTCCGGCAGCGCCCGTACGTCGTCCTCGTCCCGCTCCTCCGGCTCCCGCCGCTCGGTCTCCGGGCGCCTCTCGCGCTCCCTGTCCGGCCCGTCGACCCGCTCCGTGTCCGTGCGCAGCGGCAGTACGGGGCAGGGCTCCGGGTCCAGTTCGGGGCCGGGGCGCGGCCGGCTGGGGGCCGGGCTGGTGTCGGTCCCGGACGTGCCGCGGCCCGATCCGCGCACGGTCGTGCTGGAGAACCCGGAGGTTCCCGAGCGCAAGCGGTTCTGCAGCCGCAGCGACTGCGGGGCGCCGGTGGGCCGGGCGCGCAGCGGGCGGCCGGGCCGTACGGAAGGTTTCTGCACCAAGTGCGGCCACCCGTACAGCTTTGTGCCGAAGCTGCGGGCCGGTGACGTCGTGCACGGCCAGTACGAGGTCGCGGGATGTCTCGCGCACGGCGGGCTGGGCTGGATATACCTCGCGGTGGACCGCGCGGTCTCCGACCGGTGGGTGGTGCTCAAGGGCCTGCTGGACACCGGCGACGAGGAGGCGCTCGCGGTCGCGGTCTCCGAGCGCCGCTTCCTCGCCGAGATCGAGCACTCCAACATCGTCCGCATCTACAACTTCGTCGAACACCTCGACCAGGCGACTGGCAGCCTCGACGGCTACATCGTCATGGAGTACGTCGGCGGCAAGTCCCTCAAGGAGATCGCCAACGAGCGGCGCACGCCCCAGGGCCGGCGCGACCCGCTCCCGGTCGAGCAGGCGTGCGCGTACGGCATAGAAGCGCTGGAGGCCCTCGGCCACCTGCACAGCCGGAACCTGCTGTACTGCGACTTCAAGGTCGACAACGCCATCCAGCAGAACGACCAGCTCAAGCTGATCGACATGGGCGCGGTCCGCAGAATGGACGACCGCGAGAGCGCGATCTACGGCACGGTCGGGTACCAGGCGCCCGAGGTCGCCGAGGTCGGCCCGTCCGTCGCCTCCGACCTGTACACGGTGGCCCGCACCCTCGCCGTCCTCACCTTCGACTTCCAGGGCTACACGAACGTTTTCGCGGACTCGCTGCCGGATCCCGAGCACATCGAGGTGTTCCGCCGGTACGAGTCCTTCTACCGGCTGCTCGTGCGGGCCACCGACCCCGACCCGGCGCGCCGGTTCGCCTCCGCCGAGGAGATGGCCGAGCAGCTCACCGGTGTGCTGCGCGAGGTCGTGGCACTGCAGACCGGCGAGCAGCGGCCCGCGCTGTCGCAGCTGTTCGGGCCCGAACTGCGGGTCGTCGACACCGAACTGATGCCGCCGGTGGAGGGG
>NZ_NHSG01000193.1:0-41719 GCF_020024005.1 Streptomyces purpurogeneiscleroticus | reverse complement strand
TCCCGCACCGCGCCGGCCCACCGCCACAGCGCCCACTCCCCCTGGCACGACGCCCGGGCGGCCGCCGCCGGCGCCGTGGCCGGGCCGCTGGAGGCAGCCACCGTCCCCCTCGGCCCCGAGGCCCTGGGCCGCGTGCTCGCCGGGGCGCTCACGGCGCTCACGGACCTGCCCTCGTTCGACACCTCGGCGATGGACGGCTGGGCCGTCTCCGGTCCCGGTCCCTGGCGCGTGACCGCCCCCAGCACGCTCGCGCCCACCGCGACCGCCGGCATCCTCGCCGGTCAGGGCCCCGCCCGGCCGCTGCCCGCAGGGCACGCGATCCGGATCGCCACCGGGGCACGGATACCGCCCGGCGCCTCGGCCGTGCTCCGCTCCGAGCACGGCGAGACCGTGGAACAGGCCGACGGCGGCGCGCTGTTGTCCGCACCGGGCGGCGCACCGCCCGGGCAGGACATCCGGCCGCGCGGCCAGGAGTGCCGCAACGGCGACCAACTGCTGCCGCCCGGCACGCCGGTGACCCCGGCCGTGCTCGGCCTCTCCGCGGCCGCGGGCTACGACGAGCTGTGGACGTACCGCCGCCCGGTGGTCGAAATCCTTGTCCTGGGCGACGAGTTGCTGCACAGCGGACTGCCGCAGGAGGGACGCATCCGGGACGCGCTCGGCCCGATGCTCGCGCCCTGGCTGCAGGCCCTGGGCGCGGAGACCATCGGCCCGCGTCATCTCGCGGACGACGAGGGCGTGTTGTACGAGGCCATCGCCTCGTCGGCGGCGGACGTGGTGATCACGACCGGCGGCACGGCCGCGGGTCCGGTCGACCATGTGCACCCCACGCTGCGGCGCCTCGGGGCCGAACTGCTCGTGGACGGCGTACAGGTACGCCCCGGCCACCCGATGCTGCTCGCCCGGCTCGACCCGGCGGACGGCACCACCCCGCGCGGCCGGTCCGCCAAGCGCACCAAGCGCACCGTCCGTACCCCGCGTACCCCCCGTCACCTGGTCGGTCTCCCCGGCAATCCGCTCGCCGCCGTCTCGGGACTGCTGACGCTCGCCGAACCGCTGCTCGGTACGCTCTCGGGCCGTATGCGCTCCGAGCCCCGCCGGGTACGCCTCGCCGACGGCGTGCACGGGCACCCGCACGACACCCGGCTGGTCCCCGTGGCCTGCCGCACGGACGAGAAGGGAGCGGTCGTGGCGCACCCCCTGCACTTCAACGGCCCGGCCATGCTGCGTGGCATCGCCGCCGCCGACGCGCTGGCCGTGATCCCGCCCGGCGGCGCCGCCGGAGGCGAGCCGGCCGTGCTCCTCGGTCTCCCCTGGGCCCCCGCCGTCACGAACCCGGACACGGCTGTCGCGAATTCGGGCACCGGCGCCATCGGAGGCCGCGCGTGAAGCTCCCCATGCACGACGCCGCGTCCCACGAGCGGATGCCCGAAGACGTCTCGCACCGGGTCCAGCTGCCCCGCCGGGCGCCCGCCGCACCGCTGCGCCAGGTGGTCCGCCGGCTCGTCATGGCGTTGATAGTGCTGGTGCTGACGGTCCTCATCGTCTGGGTGGACCGCGACGAGTACCACGACAACGCCAACGGCAAGGTCGACTTCCTCGACTGCGTCTACTACGCGACCGTCACGCTCTCCACCACCGGATACGGCGACATCGTCCCGTACGGAGACACCGCACGGCTGCTGAACATCCTGCTCATCACGCCACTCCGCGTCCTGTTCCTGATCATCCTGGTCGGCACCACCCTCGAGGTCCTCACCGAGCGGACCCGTGAACAGTGGCGGCTGAACCGCTGGAGGACCGCCTTGCGCGACCACACCGTCATCGTCGGCTTCGGTACGAAGGGCCGGTCGGCCGTGGAGACGCTGCGTGCCACGGGCGCGAGCCGGGACCGCATCGTCATCGTGGACCCGAGCCCCAAGGTGATCGACGCGGCCGTCGCCGAGGGGTTCGCGGGCGTACTGGGCGACGCCACGCGCAGCGACGTACTGCTGCGCGCCGAGGTCCAGCGCGCCCACCAGATCATCATCGCCACGCAGCGCGACGACACCGCGGTCCTCGTCTCGCTCACCGCCCGCCAGCTCAACAAGAAGGCGACGATCGTGGCAGCCGTCCGGGAGGAGGAGAACGCGCCGCTGCTGCGGCAGTCCGGCGCCGACTCCGTGATCACCTCCGCGAGCGCGGCGGGCCGGCTGCTGGGCCTGTCCGTGCACAGCCCGAGCGCGAGCACGGTCATGGAGGATCTGATCCAGCAGGGCAGCGGGCTGGACCTGATCGAGCGCCCGGTGGTGAAGGCGGAGGTCGGCAAGTCGGTACGGGACACCGGCGACCTGGTCGTCTCCGTACTGCGCGGCCACCGGCTGCTGGCGTACGACGACCCGGCGGCGAGCCCGCTGCAGCACGCCGACCGGCTGATCACGATCGTCCGCGCGGTACCGAAGGACGAGCCGGAGCTGGGCCGCCCGGCCTCCCAGGGCCTGCCGGGCTCCGGCGTCCAGCCGATGCGCCGGGCGGACGAGAAGGACCGGGTCATCCGCCGCGCGGACGAGCAGGACCTCGGGGACTAGCCGCGCGGACGAGCAGGACCTCGGGGGCTAGCCGCGGACGCGCAGGGCTTCGCACGAGCCGTCCTTCCGCGCGCGTACGTCCGGTACGTACACGCGGGGTTGTTTCACGTGAAACGCGGCCCGCACGGACAGCGTGGGTGGTGCTCGTACGTCCGGTACGGAGGCGAGTAGCCTCGCGGCCATGCGTGCGATCACCATTCCCGAACCCGGCGGACCCGAGGCCCTGGTGTGGGCCGAGGTGCCCGCGCCACAACTGTCCGAAGGCGAGGTGCTGGTGCGGGTCGCGGCCAGCGCCGCCAACCGCGCCGATGTGATGCAGCGCCAGGGCTTCTACGACCCGCCGCCCGGCGCCTCCCCCTACCCCGGCCTGGAGTGCGCCGGCACGATCACCGAGGTCGGCCCGGGCGTGAGCGGCTGGGCGGTCGGCGACGAGGTCTGCGCGCTGCTGGCGGGCGGCGGTTACGCCGAGCAGGTGGCGGTGCCGGCCGGTCAGCTGCTGCCGCTGCCCAAGGGCCTCGACGTCACGCAGGCCGCCGCGCTGCCCGAGGTGACCTGCACTGTCTGGTCGAACGTCTTCATGGTGGCGCATCTGCGGCCCGGCGAGACCCTGCTCGTGCACGGCGGGTCCAGCGGCATCGGCACCATGGCGATCCAGCTGGCCAAGGCCGTCGGCGCGAAGGTGGCCGTGACCGCGGGCAGCGCCGAGAAGCTGGAGAGCTGCCGCGAGCTGGGCGCTGACGTGCTTATCAACTACCGCGAGCAGGACTTCGTCGAGGAGATCCGCAAGGCCACCGACGGCCGGGGCGCGGACGTGATCCTCGACATCATCGGCGCGAAGTACCTGGACGCCAACGTCAAGGCGCTGGCCACCAATGGGCGGCTGGCCATCATCGGTCTGCAGGGCGGCCGGAAGGGCGAGCTGAACCTGGGCGCGCTGCTGGCCAAGCGGGGCGCTGTCACCGCGACGTCGCTGCGCGGCCGGCCGATCGAGGAGAAGGCCGCGATCGTCGCCGCCGTACGGGAGCACGTCTGGCCGCTGATCGAGAACGGCCAGGTGCGGCCGATCGTGGACCGCACGCTCCCGATGGCGGACGCCGCCGAGGCGCACCGCGTCCTGGAGGAGAGCAGTCACATCGGCAAGATCGTCCTGACGGTCGGCTGAGCCGTCAGCAGCCGGGCCGTTCCCGTACGCCCCCTCACCGCCGCCGCAGTCGCAGCCCGATGAACGCCAGTCCCAGCCCCGTGAGCGCCAGCCCGGCGCCGAAGGGGAGGACGCGGGCGACCCGGGCGGCGTGTTCGGCGGGGGCGTAGGGCGGCCGGACGGCGCCGGTGGTCTCGCGGCTCGTCGAGGAGGGCCCGGCGGCCGCCGGATGGTGCGGCGGCCGCAGCGTCTGCCAGGCGTGTGTTCCCCGGCTGTGCGGCGAGAGGGGCGCGTACGGGCGGTCCGAGCCAGTGGCCGGCCGGTCGCTCGCGCCGGGGTCCTTCGGCGCCGTGCCGGCGCTCTCGGAGGCATCGGAGGTGTGCGGCGTACTCGGCCGGGTCGGCCCTTCGCCGGTACCGGACGGAGTGACGGCGCCGGTCCGGGACGGCGTCACAGGCCGGCTCGGCCTGCCGGACGAGGCCGAGTGGCTCGGGGTGGGCCGTGCGGGTGACGCCGATGCGGAGTCGCTCGGACCGGCGGACGGACTCGGCCCGGAGGCGGTCGAGGACGGCGAGGGACTGCCGTCCGGTTCCGCCGGAGTCTCCGACGCCCCGGCGGACGCCGAGGTGCCGGGCGCCTGGGGGCGGTGGCCGGTGGTGCCGGTACCCGTCTGGTCCTGCACGGTCGGCCGCGGCTTGCCGGACCCGCGTACGGGGAGCCGGCTGTCGGCGGGCAGCCCGTCGCTGGACTGCGGCTGCGGGGGATCCGCCGCCCGGGCGTGCGCCCGCACGGGGAGATGCGTGGTGGCGGCGGCCGCGGGTACGGCGGTGGTGGGAAGCAGCGTGGTGGTCGTCAGCAGTCCGGCGACGATGAGTGAGCGGAGTCCTGGAACCACGCCGTGTCCTCCCGTGCCGAACCGTCGAGTGACGTAATCAGGGTCACATGAGCCCACAAACACGGCATCTCGGAAAAAGCCCACATGTACCGCTAAAACCCTGAACAGTGGCGAAGTACTGTGACGGGACGCATCGCGAGGGTGGATCAATAGTTCCTCGGGGCACAACTGTTCCTACTGCATGTACGAGAGAATGGCGGCATGGATATGCCGATGAACGAACGGTCGCAGGAGAGCCCGCACGTCCTGGTTGTCGGCCCGGACGGCATGGCTCTCGGCAGCGCAGGCTCCGGTGGTGGAGGCGGCGACGATGAGCCACGCGAGGTTCCGGTGACGGAGATGGTCGAACAGCCCGCGAAGGTCATGCGGATCGGCAGCATGATCAAGCAGCTGCTGGAAGAGGTGAAGTCCGCCCCGCTGGACGAGGCGAGCCGGGTCCGTCTGAAGGAGATCCACGCCGGCTCCGTGAAGGAGCTGGAGGACGGGCTGGCCCCTGAGCTGGTGGAGGAGCTGGAGCGGCTGTCCCTGCCGTTCACCGAGGACTCCGTGCCCACCGAAGCCGAACTGCGCATCGCACAGGCTCAGTTGGTCGGCTGGCTGGAGGGCCTGTTCCACGGCATCCAGACCGCCCTGTTCGCCCAGCAGATGGCCGCGCGCGCCCAGTTGGAGCAGATGCGCCGCGCTCTCCCGCCCGGCGCGGCCCCGGCCGAGGGCGACGACGAACACCCCGGCCGTGGCGGCGCCCGCTCCGGCCCGTACCTCTGACGGCCACCGCCGCCGGAGGGCGGACCGGACGTCGGAAACCTGCACCGAGGGGCCCTGCGCGCACACCGCGCGAAGGGCCCCTCGGTGCAGGTGTGTCCTACGCCGGGCTCAGCCGGACTTGCCCGTCGAGACGACCAGTTCGATCTCGTCGTCGCCCTTGGGGTCGAAGCTCTCGTTCTCGGCAGGGGTCTGCCGGATGACGGCGTTCTTGCCCCACATGGGCTCGCTGTTCTCGTAGGTGATGTCCCACTGCCAGCCGGCCTGCTGCATGCAGTTCTTCACCGAGGTGAGGTTCTTGCTGTAGAAGTTCGGCATCATGACCTTCGACTTGTCGTCGTAGCTCTTGACCGCTTCCGTGCACGCCTTGGGGTCGATGGTGCGGTCCTTCTGCTCCGGCTGGACCTTGTCGTCGGTGTCCTCGGTGGCGGAGGCGGAGGGCTGCGCGGTGCCGTTGGCCTGCGGGCCCGGCTGCTCCGGGTCGCCGCCGCTGAGGGCGATGACCAGGACCACCGCGACGACGGCGATCAGGGCGACCGCGGCCGAGCCGATCAGCACCGGCTTGTTGCTCTTGCCGCCGCCGGTCCCCGGCCCGCCGCTCTGCGGCGAGATCGTGTACGGCGGCGGGGTCTGCATGCCGCCGTGGTACGGACCGGGCGCCGGGGTCGGGTAACCGTGGCTCGGCGGCGGCGGGGTCGACGGGGGGTAGCCGTACTGCCCGTTCGCCGGCGGCGGCGTGTACGGGTTCTGCACGTTCGGCGCGCCCGTGGCCGGGCTGCCGGTCGCCGACGGGAAGACCGCGGAGGCCACCGACGCGCCGCTGGAGCGCGGGCCCTGGCCACCGATGATCACCGGCGAGGAGCCGGACTGCCCGGACTGGGCGATGCGCAGGCACTCGTCCTGCATCGCCTGGGCGGTGGGGAAGCGCTCGTTGGGGTTCTTCTTCAGCGCGCGGGCGACGATCGCGTCCACCGCGGGCGGCAGCGAGCGGTTGATGCTGGAGGGCGCCGGCGGCTCCTCCTGTACGTGCGCGTACGCGATGGCCAGCGGCGAGTCCGCGTCGAAGGGCAGCTGCCCGGTCAGCAGCTCGAAGAGCATGATGCCGACGGAGTACAGGTCGGAGCGGGCGTCGACGCTGCGGCCCAGCGCCTGCTCGGGCGAGAGGTACTGCGGGGTGCCGACGACCATGCCGGTCTGGGTCATGGAGGTGACGCCGGACTGCATGGCGCGCGCGATGCCGAAGTCCATGACCTTCACGACACCGCGCTTGGTCACCATGACGTTGCCGGGCTTGATGTCCCGGTGGACCAGGCCCATCTCGTGGCTGGTCTCCAGGGCCGCCAGCACATCGGCTGTGATCTTCAGCGCCTTTTCGGTGGGCATGGCGCCGTACTGCGCGATATCGGCGTCCAGGGCGTCGCGCAGCGGCTGCCCGGAGACGTACTCCATGACGATGTACGGCGTCGTGCCGCCGTCGAGCTCGTCCTCGCCGGAGTCGTACACCGAGACGATGTTGGTGTGCGAGAGCTTGGCGACGGCCTGTGCCTCGCGGCGGAAGCGCTCGCGGAACGCCTGCTCGCGGCCGAGCTCGGTGTGCAGCGTCTTGATCGCGACCTCGCGGTCCAGCACGCTGTCGTACGCGAGGTGGACGGCGGCCATGCCGCCGGTGCCGAGAAGATCACGGAGCTGGTAGCGTCCCCGTCCCACCGAACGGCCCGTGCCGTGGGCCTGTGCGCCGTCCTGGCTCATGTTTTCCGTTTCCCCCTCGGCGCACTGCCCGGCATCCCGTACGCGGCACTGTTCGGGCTGTTCTGTTGCTGGCCGGGCCCGGTATGCGACCGGGCGGCCAGGTTCTGGAATTCCGCAGCCAAGTGTGCCTCAGGGCTCCGACCAGTCAAGCTGCGTGCCCGTTCCGTGACCAGATGGGCAGCATCCCGGCACCGCCGCGTCACCTGACGGGAGCCTGCCATTCCTGCCGCGGCGGGTTGTCGCGAGCGTGTCAGAAACCTGTCACGACTCTGTCAGCAACCGCCGGGCAAAACGGTCACTCGTAGTGAACTTGCGACATGTGGCCGGTGAACGGTTTGATGGCCGGTCCCCTTACGAAACCGGTGCGCGCCGCGGAGCCTGTAGCGTGCTCTTGCGAAGACCGAGACGTAAAACCGCGTTGCACGCGGATCGATTCGACGGCGAGGACCGATGGCACAGACGCAGAGCCCCCAGGGCCCGTCCGATCCTGAAGCCACCGGCTCCAATATCCCCGACGCACCGGAGATGTGGGGCAACGGTGGTCTGGTCGGTGACGGGCGCTACCGCCTGACGAGCCGTCTGGGCCGGGGCGGCATGGCGGAGGTGTTCGCCGCCGAGGACGTACGGCTGGGCCGCACGGTCGCGGTGAAGCTGCTGCGTTCCGACCTCGCCGAGGACCCGGTGTCCAAGGCCCGCTTCACCCGCGAGGCACAGTCCGTCGCCGGGCTGAACCACCACGCCGTCGTCGCCGTCTACGACTCGGGCGAGGACGTGGTCGGCGGCAACACCATCCCGTACATCGTGATGGAGCTGGTCGAGGGCCACACCATCCGTGACCTGCTGCTCAACGCCGACGCACCGCCGCCGGACCAGGCGCTGATCATCGTCTCCGGGGTGCTGGAAGCGCTGGCCTACAGCCACCAGCACGGCATCGTGCACCGCGACATCAAGCCCGCGAACGTGATCATCACGAACAGCGGCGCGGTCAAGGTCATGGACTTCGGCATCGCGCGTGCCCTGCACGGCGCGTCGAACACCATGACCCAGACCGGCATGGTCATGGGCACGCCGCAGTACCTCTCGCCCGAGCAGGCGCTCGGCAAGACCGTCGACACCCGCTCCGACCTGTACGCGACCGGCTGCCTGCTGTACGAACTCCTCGCGCTGCGCCCGCCGTTCGTCGGCGAGACCCCGCTGTCGGTGGTCTACCAGCACGTGCAGGACATGCCGGTGCCGCCGTCCGAGGTCCTGGAGGCGGTGCCGCCGGAGCTGGACGGGCTGGTCATGCGCTCGCTCGCGAAGGACCCGGACGACCGGTTCCAGAGCGCGGAGGAGATGCGCGGACTGGTCCAGTACGCGCTGCAGATGCTGCACGAGCAGGGCGGCCACACCGGTACGTGGAGCACCGGCCCGGTCGCCGTGCACGAGGGCGGCTCGACACCCGCGGCGGGTGTCGCGGCCACGACGGCGATGGCGCACCCGGGGCAGGGCTCGACGGCCGCGCAGCCGATCCTGCCGGGCGGGCGGGACGACGACGGCGGGTACGAGGGCGGTCCGCGCGGCTCGAAGGGCGGCAAGGGCAAGATCTGGCTGATCGCGGCGCTCGCGCTGATCGCCATCGTGGCCGGCGTCGCCATCGCCCTGCAGAACACCGGTGGCGACGAGCAGCCGAAGAAGCCGAAGCCCACGCCGACGGCGACGAAGAGCAAGGACGAGAAGACCACCGAGCCGCCGACGGAGGAGCCGACGACGGAGGCGACGCTGCCCGCCGGCACGGGCGGCAACACCGGTGGTTACACCCAGACGCCGACGGAGACCGGAGAGCCGACACCGACGGAGACCCAGTCGCCGACGGACGAGCCGACCGGCGAGCCGACGGAGCCCACCGGTGAGCCGACCGGCGAGCCGACGGGGGAGCCGACGACGCCCACCGACGCGCCGACGGACGAGCAGTCCCCGATCATCCCGCCGCCGGACGGTGAAGGCGAGCAGTGAGCGCCGCACAGGGCCACTGAGGACCGCACACGGCTACTGAGGGCCGCCAGGGACACCGTCCCCGGCGGCCCTCAGCCCGTGAAGGCCCCGCGTACCGCCGCGTATTCGTCCGTCCACCACACCGCGAGCGCGGCCGAGGCGGGGAAGAGGCTGTCGGCCCGCCGATCGCCCAGCCGGTACCGCCAGTCCAGCATCCAGAAGTCGTTCAGGCGTTCCCACCAGACGCGGTGCACGGCGGCCGCCAGCTCCTCCGGGCCGACGCCCGAGGCGCCCCGGTAGGCGCGCGCGTACGCCGCCACCTTCGCCAGGTCCAGGCTGCCCGAGGGCCGTACGAAGAAGATCGCGGCGGCCCGTACGGCCTCCTCGGCGCGCGGCTTGACCGCCAGCCGGTCCCAGTCGACGATCGCGGCCGGCTCTGCGCCCCGGTAGAGCAGGTTCAGCGGATGGAAGTCGCCGTGCACCCAGCCCGCGGGCGCCGCGCGGGGCGGCCGGTGGTGGGCGTGCGCGGCGAGCAGGGCGCGGCGTTCCAGGAGCCGGTGCTCGGCCAGCGCGTCGAAGCTGTCGTGCGGGCGGGCGTCCCGCGCCAGCGCCAGCAGCTCGTCGATGCCCACGAAGGTCGCGGCGGGGTCGGCGCTCTCCTGGCCGGGCTGCGGCGGCTCGTCGGGCATCACCTGGGCTAGGGACACGTGGACCCGGCCCAGCAGCGCGCCGAGGCGGTGGCACTGGGCGGGGGTGAGGGCCGCGCCGTCCAGGTGGCGGCCCTCGACCCAGGGGTGCAGCGCGTAGCAGCGGCCGTCGATGACGGCGACGGTGCGGCCGTCGGCGGCGCGTACGGGCGGCGCGACGGGCAGGCCCATGGCGCCCAGCAGGCGGGTGGCGCGGTGCTGCCGTACGAGGGCGGAGCAGTCGGCGCGGTCGGCGTCGAGGTGGTGCTTGAGGAAGAAGCGGCCGCGCGTGGTGACCAGCCGGTAGCCGTGGTTGAGCAGGCCCTCGGCGACCGGCTCGCACGTCAGCGGCTCCCCGGCGCCTTCGTAGCGGCGCAGCAGGGAGCCGAGGATGTGTCCGTCGGGCGCCGTTGCCGTCCGGACCGCAGATGAGCGCAGCACCCGTCAGATGTTAGATCACATGGCCCGGGCCGCCCCGCCGCACCGGTCGGCTATCGGTCAGCCTGAATGGGCGTACCGGAACACCGGTACATCGGTCAGCGTGTGGACCTTGGCGAAGACCGGTTCGATGTGCAGGAACACCGGATCGAAGGGCTCGCCGTCGGCGAGGGCCGGGGTGCGCCCGAAGGCGTCGTGGTCGGCCTGCTCCGGGTGTGCGACGCGGGCCGTGCCGGTGAACTGGACGGTCCAGGTCTCGGGCTCGCCGCCGGCGAGGTTGTCCGCCTGGTACGAGACCACGCTGCCGTCCAGGGCGCGGTGGTAGCCGTAGCCACGGTGCAGGCGCAGCAGGAGCCGGCCCCCGGTCACGACGTGCCGGGCGATCGTGGTGAAGGGCAGCGCCCGCTGGCTGGCCGAGACCCGGCCGTAAGGCGTACGGCTGAGCAGTTCCAGTGCGCGGAATTCGTCGGGCATGGGAACCAGCCTGCCCGGCGGCGTGGGCGCGGCTGTAGGGGCGGCAGCCCCTGGTTCACCGGGGACGTTGGTCCCGAAATTCGTTACGCCGCAGGTCAGCCCGCTATAAACGCGGTCAGTGGCGTTCTGCCTGCATTCTGGCGACGTATGCGGCGGCCTGGGAACGGCGTTCCATGCCGAGTTTGGACAGCAGGCTGGAGACGTAATTCTTGATGGTTTTCTCGGCCAGATGCAGTCGTTCGCCGATGGCGCGGTTGGTCAGTCCCTCGCCGATCAGGTCGAGGATGCGTCGTTCCTGTTCAGTGAGGTTCGCCAGCCGGTCATCGCCCTTGGGACCGTTGCCGTCGCGCAGCCGTTCGAGGACCCGCGCGGTGGCCACGGGGTCCAGCAGGGACTTGCCGGCCGCGACGTCCCGGACGGCCGAGAGCAGTTCGTTCCCGCGGATGGCCTTGAGTACGTAACCGGACGCACCAGCCATGATCGCGTCAAAAAGCGCCTCGTCATCGGCGAAAGATGTGAGCATCAGGCACTTGATGTCCTCGTTCTGCGAGCGGATCTCACGGCAGACCTCGACACCGCTGCCGTCCGGCAGCCGGACGTCGAGCACGGCCACGTCGGGATGCGTCGCCGGGATCCTGACCAGGGCATCCGCGGCGGTACCGGCCTCGCCGACCACCTCGATGTCGCTCTCGACCGTGAGCATGTCGTGGACGCCGCGCCGCACGACCTCGTGGTCGTCGAGCAGGAATACCGTGATTTTTCCGTCTTCGTGCACGGCTTCAGTCTCACACACCGACCCTTCCCGTGCCGCGGCCCGCCGATATAACGTGCCGTTGTCCCGGCGGCCTGCAACGCTGTGACCAGGAGTTGTTCCCACCCTCTCCGATTTACTTGGAAATCCAAGCAAAATCGCAGGTCAGGGCCGTTTTCGCTTAGGCTCGGGAAATGGGTAACGTGCATGGGCAGGCCACGTCCGGGGCAGTTTTGTTCCACCCGGGCCTGACCGCGTTCGCACACACCCCGTGCGCCGTATCGGATACCGGGTGAGCCGCAATACGGCCACCGGCGGACCCCGGGGGCCGGACAGACGGAGGAGCAGCACGTGACCGTGGACAGCAGTGCCGCACGAAAAGCCACACGCGGAAGCGGCAAGCGCACGACCGCGAAGAAAGCCCCGGCCAAGCCGAGGGCCAAGGCTTCAGCGGAGCAGGATCCGGACCAGTTCGTCCAGCTGCTCACCCCGGAGGGGGAGCGGGTCGAGCACCCGGAGTACGCGATCGACCTGTCCGCCGACGAGCTGCGCGGCCTGTACCGCGACATGGTGCTCACGCGGAAGTTCGACGCCGAGGCGACCACCCTCCAGCGCCAGGGCGAGCTGGGCCTGTGGCCCTCGCTGCTGGGCCAGGAGGCCGCGCAGATCGGTTCCGGGCGCGCGCTGCGCGACGACGACTACGTCTTCCCCACCTACCGCGAGCACGGCGTCGCCTGGTGCCGCGGGGTGGACCCGACGAACCTGCTGGGCATGTTCCGCGGCGTGAACCACGGCGGCTGGGACCCCAACAGCAACAACTTCCATCTGTACACGATCGTGATCGGCTCGCAGACGCTGCATGCGACCGGGTACGCGATGGGCGTGCAGAAGGACGGCGCCGACTCCGCCGTCATCGCCTATTTCGGTGACGGCGCGTCCAGCCAGGGTGACGTCGCCGAGTCCTTCACCTTCGCCGCCGTCTACAACGCCCCCGTGGTGTTCTTCTGCCAGAACAACCAGTGGGCGATCTCCGAGCCGACCGAGAAGCAGACCCGGGTGCCGCTCTTCCAGCGCGCCCGCGGCTACGGCTTCCCCGGTGTACGGGTCGACGGCAACGACGTACTCGCCGTGCTCGCCGTCACCAAGGCGGCGCTGGAGCGCGCGCGGACGGGCCAGGGCCCGATGCTCGTCGAGGCGTTCACGTACCGCATGGGCGCCCACACCACCTCCGACGACCCGACGCGCTACCGCGGCAACGACGAGCTGCTGGCCTGGGAGGCCAAGGACCCGATCCTGCGGCTGCGCCGGTACCTCGAGGCCGAGGGGATGGCCGACGAGGCGTTCTTCGCGTCCGTCGAGAAGGAGGACGAGGCGCTCGGCAAGCGGGTGCGGGACGCCGTGCGCACCATGCCGAACCCCGATGACATGGCGATGTTCGAGCACGTCTACGCCGACGGGCACGCGCTCGTCGACGAGGAGCGCGCCCAGTTCGCCGCGTACCAGGCCGCGTTCGCGGAGGAGCACTGACATGGCCGTCTTCGAGAAGATCACCATCGCCAAGGCGATCAACGAGTCGCTGCGCACGGCCATGGAGGCCGACCCCAAGGTCCTCGTCATGGGCGAGGACGTCGGCAAGCTCGGCGGCGTCTTCCGCGTCACCGACGGCCTGCAGAAGGACTTCGGCGAGGACCGGGTGATCGACACCCCGCTCGCCGAATCCGGCATCGTCGGCACCGCGATCGGCATGGCCCTGCGCGGCTACCGCCCGGTCGTGGAGATCCAGTTCGACGGCTTCGTCTTCCCCGCGTACGACCAGATCGTCACCCAGCTCGCCAAGATGCACGCCCGCGCGCTCGGCAAGATCAAGCTGCCGGTCGTCATCCGTATCCCCTACGGCGGCGCGATCGGCGCGGTCGAGCACCACTCCGAGTCGCCCGAGGTGCTCTTCGCGCACGTCGCCGGCCTGAAGGTGATCAGCCCGTCGAACTCCTCGGACGCCTACTGGATGCTCCAGCAGGCCATCGCAGGCGACGACCCGGTCATCTACTTCGAGCCCAAGCGCCGCTACCACGACAAGTCCGCGCTGGACACCGAAGCCCTGCCGCACCCGCTGCACAAGGCCCGCGTCGCCCGCGAGGGCAGCGACCTGACGCTCGCCGCGTACGGCCCGATGGTCAAGGTCTGCCAGGACGTCGCCCAGGTCGCCGCCGAGGAGGGCAAGTCGGTCGAGATCGTCGACCTGCGGTCCCTCTCCCCGATCGACTTCGACACGCTCCAGTCCTCGGTCGAGAAGACCCGCCGCCTGGTCGTCGTGCACGAGGCGCCGGTCTTCCTCGGCTCCGGCGCGGAGATCGCCGCGCGGATCACCGAGCGGTGCTTCTACCACCTGGAGGCACCGGTGCTGCGGGTGGGCGGTTACCACGCCCCGTACCCGCCGTCCCGGCTGGAGGACGAGTACCTTCCGAACCTCGACCGGGTGCTCGACGCGGTCGACCGGTCGCTGGCGTACTGAGGGGCTTGAGGAGAGTCGTGACCATGACTGCAACCGATCAGCGCTTCCGCGAGTTCAAGATGCCCGACGTGGGCGAGGGACTGACCGAAGCGGAGATCCTCAAGTGGTACGTCGTCGAGGGCGACACCGTCGCCGACGGCCAGGTCGTCTGTGAGGTCGAGACCGCCAAGGCGGCCGTCGAACTCCCCATTCCGTACGACGGGGTGGTGCACCAGCTCCGGTTCGGCGAGGGCACCACGGTCGATGTCGGCACGGTCATCATCACCGTGGACACCGACCCGGGCGCGGGTCCCGCCGAGGCCCCGGCCGCTCCGGAAGCCGCCGAGCCGGCCGCCGAGGGCGGCGAGGAGGGCCGCAAGGCAGTGCTCGTCGGCTACGGCGCCGCGCCGTCCTCGACGAAGCGGCGCGCGCGGAAGGCGCAGCCCGGCACCGCGAACGGTGTGCAGGGGGCCGTCCAGGCGGAGTTGAACGGGTACACGGCACCTGAGCCGGCGCCTGTTTCACGTGAAACACCGGCAGCCGCGCCTGCCGCTCCGGCGGGCGCCGAGCGTCCGCTGGCCAAGCCGCCCGTCCGCAAGCTCGCCAAGGACCTCGGCATCGACCTGGCCACGGTCGTCCCCAGCGGCCCCGACGGGATCATCACCCGCGAGGACGTGCACGCGGCGGCCGCGCCCGCCACCGTGCCGGAGTACGACGTGGAGCCGGCCCCGCACGAGCCCGCGCCGGCCCCCGAGGCCGTCGCCGCCGCCCGGGAGACCCGTATCCCGGTCAAGGGCGTACGCAAGGCCACCGCCCAGGCGATGGTGAACTCGGCGTTCACCGCGCCGCACGTCACGGAGTTCATCACCGTCGACGTGACCCGCACGATGCGGCTCGTACAGGAGCTGAAGCAGGACCCCGACATGGCGGGCGTCCGCGTCAACCCGCTCCTGCTCGTCGCCAAGGCGTTCCTGGTCGCCATCAAGCGCCACCCGGAGATCAACGCCTCCTGGGACGAGGAGAACCAGGAGATCGTCCGCAAGGACTACGTGAACCTGGGCATCGCGGCGGCGACTCCCCGGGGCCTGATCGTCCCCAACATCAAGGACGCCGGCGCCCAGACCCTGCCCCAGCTCGCCGCCTCCCTCGGCGAACTGGTCGCCACCGCCCGTGAGGGCAAGACCTCCCCGGCGGACATGGCGGGCGGCACGGTCACCATCACCAACGTCGGCGTCTTCGGCGTCGACACCGGTACGCCCATCCTGAACCCCGGTGAGTCCGCGATCCTCGCCTTCGGCGCGGTCAAGGAGCAGCCCTGGGTCCACAAGGGCAAGGTCAAGCCGCGCCAGGTGACGACCCTGGCACTCTCCTTCGACCACCGCCTGGTCGACGGCGAGCTGGGTTCCAAGGTCCTGGCGGACACCGCCGCGATCCTGGAGCGCCCGAAGCGCCTGATCACCTGGTCGTAGTACGCGATCGAGGGGCCTGGTCGCAGTAGGCGATCGAGCGGCCCGGCAGGGCGGCGTCGGCGAAAAGGAATTGGTGTCGCCGCGCCGCCCTGCTTACCGTCACCGGCATGACCGAAGCACAGATCACCACTGACCCCGTCGCCCCGGACGACGCCCTCCCGCCCCTGCGCTCCGTCGCCTGGCTGCACATCAGGGACGGCCGCCTGCTGAGCGTCCGCACCCGCGGCAACGACACGTTCTACCTGCCCGGCGGCAAGTACGAGCCCGGTGAGACGGCCGCGGAGGCGCTCTCCCGCGAGCTGGCCGAGGAGGTCGGCGTACAGGTGCCGGCGGGCGAGCTGACCGAGGCGTTCACCATTCACGACGAGGCACACGGGCGCGCCGGCCGCCGCCTGCACATGACCTGCTTCACGGGCGGCCCGGCCACCGTGGACCCGGTCCCGGGCCGCGAGATCGCAGAGGTCGCCTGGCACAACGCCGAGGACTTCGCCGTCTGCGCGCCCGCCTTCCGCCAGGTCGTCCGCCGCCTCACGGAGGCGGGCCGCCTGTAGGCCGTCAGCCCGTGGTGACGCGGAGTTTGGACTGGCCGTGGCCGCGCGTCTCCCAGTCGTCCATGAAGTGGGCCTGGAGGCCATGCCGCGCGGCGAGACCGGTCAGGGTCTCGGTGCGGTAGTAGAAGTCCTCGCGCAGCACCTGGTGTTCGGTGCCGGTGGTCCGGTCGAAGGTGAAGTCGAAGAAGCCGCCGGGCGCCAGCACCCGCCCCACATGCGCCAGGCACTCGTCGATGATCTCGATCGGTGAGTGCGAGAAGACGCTGTGCGCGTGCACGACGTCGAAGTGGGCGTCGGGCAGGAAGTCCAGCGTGAGGTCTCTGGTCAGGGTCAGGTGCGGAAGCTTCGCCTGGAGCCCGTGGTCGGTCAGCGTCCGCTTCGCCGCGATGAGGATGTCGGGGGAGATGTCGATGCCGTAGTAGTTCCCGGCGTCGAGGTACTCGATGAAGCGCCACCCGGAGCGGAGGTTGCCGCAGCCGATGTCGAGCATCCGGGACTGCCGCGTGAGGCCGTGTTCCCGCAGGTAGTCGAATTGCATCCGGCCGAGCGCGAGCCAGCGGTCGTGCGTCCGGCTGCCGACCGCCGCCTCGGGGTTGCGCCGGGTGTCGGACGCCATGACCGCGCGGTAGTAGCTCACGTGGTCGGGGTGGTGAAGGGCCAGCCAGCGGTCCCTGGCGGCCCGCCGGACGTACGGGGGTATTCGCCCGGGGTGGCCCAGGGCGTAGCGGACCTTGTGGGCGAGCGCCGTCCTGTCGACGGCGAGGTTCTTCTTGACGGACATGCGGACGCACCCCATCTCGATCACTGGGCGTCACGGGACGGACACGACCTCGTGGCGCACTGCTCATGGAGCGTAGGCAGGGTCGGGATAGTTGGCGTAGGCAGTCTCCTCGCCCGGCCGGGGTCCGGATGATGGACGGAATCGCAGACGCATACCTGTTGTATCTATCCTGTGCGCATGCCATCAGCTTCGACCTCAGCCTCTCCCGCCCCCGTGAAGCAGCCGCCCGCTGCCGAGCGGGTGTACGCACACATCAAGCACGCCGTCCTCGAACGCCGCTACGAGGGCGGCATGCTGCTCACCGAGGGTGAGCTCGCCGAGGCCGTAGGGGTGTCGCGGACGCCCGTCCGCGAGGCGCTGCTGCGGCTGGAGGTCGAAGGGCTGATCAAGCTCTACCCGAAGAAGGGCGCGCTGGTCCTGCCGGTCTCCGCACAGGAGATCGCGGACGTCGTGGAGACCCGGCTGCTGGTCGAGGAGCACGCGGCGCGCAAGGCCGTGCCCGCACCGGCCGCGCTGGTCGAGGAGCTGGAGTCGCTGCTCGCGACCATGCGGGAGCAGGCCGCCGCCGGTGACCTGGCCGCCGTCTCGGTCACCGACCGCGCCTTCCACGCCGCCATCGTGCGCAGCGCGGGCAACCAGATCCTGGACCGGCTCTACGAGCAGCTGCGCGACCGCCAGCTGCGGATGGGCGTCGCGGTGATGCACGCGCACCCGGACCGGATCGCGAAGAACATCGCCGAGCACGCCGAGATCCTCGAAGCGCTGCAGGCCGGCGACCCGGAGGCGGCCACCGCCGCCGTGCACCGGCACGTCAGCTGGGTGCGGAACCTCGCCCAGGGGGACGTGCGATGAGTACCGCACGGAGCACCCCGATGTCGCTGCCCAGTGATCCGCCCGGCGGCCGGCGGGCCATGTGGGTCTGGGGCATCGGCGTCGCCGTCTACTTCGTCGCGATCATCTACCGCACCAGCCTCGGCGTCGCGGGACTGGACGCGGCCGAGCGCTTCCACATCAACGCCTCGGCGCTGTCGACCTTCTCCATCCTGCAGCTGCTGGTCTACGCGGGCATGCAGATACCCGTCGGCCTGATGGTCGACAAGCTGGGACCCAAGAAGGTCCTGATCCTCGGCGCGACGCTCTACACCGTCGGCCAGCTCGGCTTCGCGCTGTCCGGTTCGTACGTCATGGCGCTGATCTCCCGCGCGCTGCTGGGCTGCGGCGACGCGATGACGTTCATCAGCGTGCTGCGGCTGGGCACGCGCTGGTTCCCGGCCCGGCGCGGCCCGATGATCGCGCAGATCGCCGCGCTCATCGGCATGTCCGGCAACCTCGTCTCCACCCTGGTGCTCGCGCGGCTGCTGGAGACCCTCGGCTGGACCCCGACCTTCGCCGGCAGCGCCGTCTGCGGCATCGCGGTGATCGCCCTCGTCCTCCTCTTCCTCAAGGACCACCCCGAGGGCTTCGAGCCGCCGCCCGCGGGCCCGCCGGCGGCCGGTGGCGGCTATGTACGGCGGCAGATATCCCAGTGCTGGCGCGAGCCGGGCACCCGGCTGGGCATGTGGGTGCACTTCACCACGCAGTTCCCCGCGATGTTCTTCCTGCTGCTGTGGGGGATGCCGTTCCTCGTCGAGGCGCAGGGGCTGACCGAGACCGCGGCCGGCGGGCTGCTCACGCTCATCGTGGTCTCGAACATGGCCTCCGGGCTGGTCTACGGGCAGGTCATCGCCCGCCACCACGCGGCCCGGATGCCGCTGGCGCTCGGTACCGTCGGCGCCACGGCGACGCTGTGGGCCGCCATGCTCTGCTGGCCGGGGCACGCGCCGATGGCGCTGCTGGTCCTCACCTGCGTCGTGCTCGGCGCGTGCGGCCCGGCCTCGATGATCGGTTTCGACTTCGCGCGCCCGGCCAACCCGCCGGAGCGCCAGGGCACCGCCTCCGGCATCGTCAACATGGGCGGCTTCACTGCCTCGATGACGACCCTGCTGGCGGTCGGCGTGCTGCTGGACGCCACCGGCGACAACTACCGCATCGCGTTCGCGACCGTCTTCGTCCTGGAGGCGATCGGCCTCAGCCAGATCCTGCGGCTGCGCAAGCGGGCGGCGCGCCGCGAGCGCGAGCGGACGGTGGCGAGCCGGGTGGAGGCGGTGCACGTACCGGTGTGACCGCCCCGGGCGGGGCGTGCGCCGCCGGCGCTTTGGGCGCTTCGGGGCGCGCGCCCCGCGCTTACGGCGTCACCGCGAAGTGCTCCAGCACGGCCCCGGCCAGTTCCTGGTCGCCCTCGGTCTTGATGCGGTCGGCGACGGCCGCGGGCCGCACCCGGCCGCAGGCCAGCCGGACATAGGTCTCCCAGTCCGTCGAGATCGTGACAGCCGGTCCCAGCGAGACGCTGCCGTCGACCGTTCCGCGGCCCTGTGCGTCGACCCGTACCGTCCGCATGAACTCCACCGGGCCGGTCACATCGACCACCACGGCGGAGCCGGCCGGCGCGCCCGCGTCCTGGGCGACGACCTTGGCCAGCGCCGGCAGCAGGAAGTCGCGGGTGAGGTGGGCGCCGGGGGAGTCGAGGTTGCCGGGCTCGCCGAGCGCGCGGCGGATGTCCTGTTCGTGCACCCAGGTGTCGAATGCCCGCATTTTCAGCGCGTGTTCGAGGGTCTGTTCCTTGCCCTGCGGGCCGCGGACCGTGGCGTCCGGCTCGCGCGTCTCGTTGCGCAGCTGCCGGGCGCGGCGGATGACGGTGTACTCCAGCTCCGCCGTCATCTCCGGGCCCGTGTGGTGCCGGCGGACGTCGACCTGCATTTCCATGTACCGCGCGAACTCGCTGCGTACGTGGTAGAGATCGCGCGGCAGCGAGTGGATGGGGCGGGGGTCACCCAGCGCCTCGCAGTCCAGGCCGATGAGGTGGGACACGACGTCCCGCACCGACCAGCCGGGGCATTCGGTGGCGCGATTCCACTCCCCTTCCACGAGTGGCGTCACCAGCTCGGATATTGCTTCGATGGAGTGCGTCCAGGCGTCGATGGAGGGCTGAAGGACTGGGTGGACGGTCACGGGACCCCTCGGACGGTTTGTACGCGGGCTGCTGTCTGTGCAGTTAAGTTACGCTGCGCACGGGCACCCCGGCAGTGCTTTCGGGTGACCATCGTAGGCATTTTTTGACGACGGACCGGGCTCGGAAGACCAGGCGGTGGTACTGTGCGCGCTTCATTGATCCAAGTCGGTGTGGACCAGCAGGAACCGGTCAATTCCCGCCGGGAGCGGGTGGCTTCACTCGTGCGCTCCCAGGCGGCAGCGGATCTCGTCGTGCTCCCCGAGCTGTGGCCGGTCGGCGCCTTCGCCTTCGACGCCTTCGAGGAGGTCGCGGAGGCACTGGACGGCCCGACCCACCAGGTCATGTCCGCGGCGGCGCGGGACGCGGGCGTCTGGCTGCACGCCGGGTCCGTCATCGAGCGAGGCGCGGACGGCGTCCTCTACAACACCTCGCTGGTCTACTCCCCCGACGGCGAGCGCGCCGCGCAGTACCGCAAGATCCACCGCTTCGGCTTCGACAAGGGTGAGGCGACGCTGCTGGGGGCCGGTACGGACCCGGTGACGGTCGCGCTGCCGGACGCCACGCTCGGCCTGGCCACCTGCTACGACCTGCGCTTCCCCGAGCTGTTCCGGCAGCTGGTGGACGCCGGCGCGCGGACCCTGGTCGTACCGGCCGGCTGGCCCGCGCGGCGCCGCGCGCACTGGTCGCTGCTGGCCCGCGCCCGGGCGGTGGAGAACCAGACGTACGTACTCGCCTGCGGCACGGGCGGCACGCACGCCGGGGTCGAGCAGGCCGGGCACAGCGTGATCGTCGACCCGTGGGGCGAGGTGCTCGCCGAGGCCGGGCCCGACGAGGAGATCATCAGCGCCGAGCTGGACCCGGAGCTGGTCGGCAAGGTCCGGCACTCCTTCCCCGTGCTGCGGGACCGCGTGCTGGGGCTGCCGAAGCCGTGACCTGCGGGGGTGCGGGAGCGGGGGCGGTCAGTCCTCGCGCTCCCGCTCCGCCAGCCGGATCACGCACACCGCGATCGCGATGATCAGTGCGGCGTCGGCGTCCTCCCGCACCACGTTGACCGCGTAGGTGTCCCGCACGGTCAGCCAGCGCCGGGAGATCTCCGCCAGCAGTTCGCCGTCGTACTCGACCGCGAACTCGCGGTCCAGGACCTTGCCGCTGACGTCCAGCTCCGTGCCGTCCACCAGCTCCACCCGGTAGTGGTTGCGCAGCAGCGAGAGCCGCTTCCGCCGGATGGTGGCGATGACCTGGTCGTCCCGCTCGATCGTCATCGTGTCGCGCAGGCTCAGCACCTTTTTGCGCAGGGTGATCAGGACCCGGCCCGCGCGGTCCTTGATCTCGAAGGTCTCCCGCATCCGGAGGGCCTTGCCGTCGACGAGAAAGACGCTGCGGCCCCTCTCGTCCTCGATCCAGTAGTCCTCGCCGATCCCGAAGATCCGGTCGCGTACCAGGTATCTCATGTCCTGAGGACTTCCCGCGGGCCCCGCTGGAATGCGCGACCGGGTGGGTGGCGTTGAATGTCCACATGGCTTCACGTGCGCGCGTCCGGGCCCCCGAGCTGATCGGCAAGGGCGGCTGGCTCAACACCGGCGACAAGGATCTGACCCTCTCCGACCTGCGGGGACGCATCGTCGTCCTGGATTTCTGGACGTTCTGCTGTGTGAACTGTCTGCACGTCCTGGACGAGCTGCGGGAGCTGGAGGAGCGGCACCGCGACACCGTCGTCATCGTCGGCGTGCACTCCCCGAAGTTCGTGCACGAGGCGGAGCACCAGGCCGTCGTCGACGCCGTCGAGCGGTACGAGGTCGAGCACCCCGTCCTGGACGACCCCGAGCTCGCCACGTGGAAGCAGTACGCCGTCCGCGCCTGGCCGACGCTGGTCGTCATCGACCCCGAGGGCTATGTCGTCGCCCAGCACGCCGGTGAGGGCCACGCCCACGCCATCGAGAAGCTGGTCGAGGAGCTGGAGGCGGAGCACGAGGCCAAGGGCACGCTGCGGCGCGGGGACGGCCCGTACGTACCGCCCGAGCCGGTCGCCACCGATCTCCGCTTCCCCGGCAAGGCGATCCAGCTGCCCGGGGGCTCCTTCCTGGTCTCCGACACCACCCGTCACCAGCTCGTGGAGCTGGACGCGGACGGCGAGAGCGTGCTCCGCCGGATCGGTACCGGAGAGCGCGGCCTGACGGACGGCGAGGCCGAGCGAGCCGCCTTCAGCGAGCCGCAGGGCCTCGCACTGCTGCCCGACGGCAAGGTGATCGTCGCCGACACCGTGAACCACGCGCTGCGCGTCTTCGACCCGGAGAGCGGCGAGGTCGGCACCGTCGCCGGTACCGGCAAGCAGTGGTGGCAGGGCTCGCCCACCGAGGGCCCGGCCCGCGAGGTGGACCTCTCCTCGCCGTGGGACGTGGCGTACTTCGACGGCCGGGTGTGGATCGCCATGGCCGGCGTGCACCAGCTGTGGACGTACGACCCGGAGGCCGGCACCGTGCGGGCCGCGGCGGGCACCACCAACGAGGGCCTGGTGGACGGGCCGGCCGCCGAGGCGTGGTTCGCGCAGCCGTCGGGCCTGGCCGCCGCCGGGGACCGGCTGTGGATCGCCGACTCCGAGACCAGCGCGGTCCGCTGGATCGACCGCGAGGGCGTCGTGCACACGGCCGTGGGCACCGGCCTCTTCGACTTCGGCCACCGCGACGGCGCCGCCGATCAGGCGCTGCTCCAGCACCCGCTGGGCGTCACCGCGCTGCCGGACGGCTCGGTCGCGGTCTCCGACACGTACAACCACGCGCTGCGCCGCTACGACCCGGCGAGCGGCGAGGTGACCACGCTCGCCACGGACCTGCGGGAGCCGTCGGACGCGGTGCTCGTCGGTGACGACATCGTCGTCGTGGAGTCGGCCCGGCACCGGCTGACCCGGCTGCGGCTGCCCGAGGAGGCGGTACGGGTGGAGTCGGTCGCGCACCGCACCCAGCGCGCCGCCACCGAGGTGGCCCCCGGCCGGCTCCGGCTGGACGTGGTCTTCCAGGCGCCGGCCGGGCAGAAGCTGGACACCCGCTACGGGCCGTCCACCCGGCTGCTGGTCAGCTCGACCCCGCCGGAGCTGCTGGCGGAGGGCGACGGCGCCGATACGGACCTCAGCCGCGACCTGGTCCTGGCGGACGGGGTCACCGAGGGCGTACTGCACGTCTCGGCGATGGCCGCGTCCTGCGACGACGACCCGGACATCGAGTACCCGGCCTGCCATGTGCACCAGCAGGACTGGGGCGTGCCGGTCACGGTCACCGCGGACGGGACCGCCCGGCTCGGGCTGGTCCTGGCGGGGCTGGACAGCGAGGCGTGATCATCCGTCGGTAGTGGATCAGTCCGGGCAGTTGCGGAGCTTCGAGTACTGCAACTGGTCGGGCTTGATCCGGATGCCCGGCATCCACAGCGTCCTGCCGTCCTTCCGGACCTCGTACCAGATGCTGCTGTGCCCGCCGGACTCGTCGGTGACGGTGACGCCGTTGGCGATCCGGCAGACGGCGGTCAGTCGGTCGCCGTGCCAGACCCGGCCGCCGATGTTGGACGGCCGGTAGGCCATGTACGGGTCCATGGCCAGTCCCATGGAACACTCGCGTGTGTGCTTGGGGCGGCACTCCTTGTCGACGTTGTGGACCGTGATGCGCTCGGTGTCCTCGGCCGCCGGTGTTTCACGTGAAACACCCTTGCTCGACGGGTCGTTGTCGTCGACCAGCCCCCACGTCACGACGGCTGCCACCGCGAGGACCACGACCGTCGCCACGCCCACGAGGACCGGCTTCAGCCGGGGCGCCGATGTCGGCGGCCGTTCCGGTGAGCCGCCGGGCACCTCCGTGCTCTCCGAATTGCCTGCCGACGCCGCATCGTTGGCGAGGTGCAGCAGCCGTACCAGCTCCGGAAGCCGGTCCTCGCCGGTGAAGGAGAGCTTGCACCACTGCACCAACAGCCGTTCGTCGGGCAGGCTCTGGCCCCGCAGGTAGCGGGACAGGGACGATCTGCTGGCCGGGAGCCTGGTTTCCAGCTCCTTCAGGCTCAGGCCCAGCTCGCCATGCATGTGCCGCAGCCCGGACACGAAGTCGCGTACCGGTCCGGCGAGTTGGTCGGGCAGGGGCGCGAGCGGTTTCCGGCGGGGACTGGTGGTGCGGTTCGGTTTCCCATGCACGCACGGCATTCCAGCACAGCCGCGGTACGCACCGCGAGAGGCACTTCCGCTCCCCTGTGGCGGAAGTGCCTCTCGTTACAGGATCCGGAAAGCGACCGGATCAGTCCGTGAACTTCACGGGGCGGTAGGGCTTGAACTCACCGCCGTTGAGCCCGTAGGTGAGGGACCGGTGGTCGGTGCCGTGGCCGCCGCGCTGCTCGTACGCGGTGTAGGAGGTGTGCGCGGGGTTGTCCCACTTCTCGAAGATCACGACGTGCCGGGTGTTGCTGTCGCCTGCCGCGTCGATGAGCAGGTCACCGGGCTTCAGGTCGTTGACGGCGATCGGCCGGGTGATCTTCGAGCTGGTGAGCCCCACGGTGTTGGTGCCGGGGGCGCCCAGGTTCAGTGCCATGGAGACATAGCCGGAGCAGTCCTGGCGGTAGCCGTCCTTCCAGTTCTTCGCCTGGCTGTAGGGCACCTGCGCACCGTTGTTGGCGGTCAGCCAGGTGGCCGCGCGCTGCAGCGCCTCGCCGCGGGTGCCGCCGGGCGCCGGGGCCGGCGGCGGGCCGCCCTGCACGGGCACGCCCGGCAGCGAGTCCTGCGGGATGTCGACCGCGACGACGCTGAGGAAGCCGGTCACCGGGCCGGTCAGGTGCGCCATGTAGGTGGAGCAGGAGCTGCCTTCGCAGACCTTCTTGCCCGTGTTGACCTGGTAGTCGACGGTGATCTTGTCCTGGCCCGGCGCATCCTTGTTGATCATGCCGACGGAGGGCGAGTTCGTGTCCGGCGAGGCATGCACAACCCAGCGCGTCCCCCAGGTCGGGAAGGTGCTGCCGGCCGCGGTCTTCTTGATGGTGGCGGCCGTGGCGCCCTGCGTCTTCAGGTCGGCCTTGGTGTCCCGCGTCTTGACGGTGGTCTGCGCGGCGGCCTTGGTGCCGGTGTCCGCCTTGGCGTCACCGCCCGAGCACCCGGTGATGCCGGCGATCCCGATGCCCGCCGCGGCGATTGCGGGAAGGACCCTGCGGAGCGCCGCCCTGCGGGGCGTACGAACCGGTGCCCGGGTGCCGGCAGTCGTGCGGAATGTCGTGTCGTCGGTCTGCGACATGGTGGATTCCCCTCGTTTGACGGAGGCTGCCGGGGCGTCGTGCCGACCGGCCGCCTCGGCGACGAGAACCATCATTGGGCGGGGCACAGGGGGAATCCGGGGCTGTGGTGTCCCATGGGACATCCCGCCCGCCGGGACGTCCCGGGAACGGTGCCGACCTGCTGGGACGTGGGCGTGGGACGGTGCGCGCGGGACATCGGGCGGCCGGGCGCGGGACATGACGGGACGTGCGGGCAGACAGAAGGGGCGCCCGCGCGGTCTTCGCGCGGGCGCCCCTTCAAGTCCTTCGGTCCGGTCTTCGTTCTCCGGTCCCGTATCAGGTGGTCACAGAGCGACGGTTATCTCACTCGTAGCCATGCCGGTGGGTCTCCTCGATCACGGGCGCTGCGGGCGGCGGTGGCTGCATGCGCCGCCGCTTGAAGATGCTGACGTAAGCGGCGATGCCGATGATGCCGACCGCCATCAGGATCAGGCCCACGAGATCGAGGTTGACCCCGGCCATCTGCCAGTCCACCGCGAAGGTAAGGATTCCTCCGGCGGCGAGCAGACCGATGCACCAGCCGATGCCCATGATGTGCGCCTCCTCTGGATCGGCGGTTCCGGGCGGGTCCCGCGCCGAGTACCCGGTCGCGGGACCATCAATCAGTGGGCCGTCAATCCAGCAGCGCCGTACCTCAGTTGTGCGGTTCCGTCTCTTCCGGCTCTCCCGTCCCGTCCCTGGCAAAGAGCTGGGTCAGGGTGCTGATCGTGTAGACGTCCGTGGCCTTCTCGTCGACCAGGTGCATCTCGGCCAGCCGGGCCAGCCCGTCCTGCGTGTGTTCCAGGTCGGAGCCGGCCAGCGCGGCCGCCGCCGAGGCGTTCAGCTGCCCGTCCGTACTGGTCGCCAGCGCACTCAGCAGCCGCGCGTCGTCCGCCGAGAGCCGGGCCACGGACATCCGCAGCGCCGAGGCGATCCCGGTGTCCTCCGCGGAGAGCAGCGACAGCCGGCGCCGCTCGTCGCGCAGCGCGGCCGCCAGCCGGGCCAGCCGCCAGCGCGGCCGGGCGGTCAGCTGGGCGACCGCGGCGCGCAGCGCCAGCGGCAGCCCGTCACACAGTTCGACCAGTTCGCGGGCGGCCTCCGGGTCCTCGTCCACCCGCTCGGCGCCGAGCATCGCGCCCAGCAGCGCGACGCCCTCCGGCACGCCGAACACCTGCAGCCCCACCGGCCGGGCGCAGTCGGTGGCCACCAGACCGTCCAGTCTGCTCCGGCTGGTCACGAGGGTGGCGCAGCCGGGGCCGCCGGGCAGCAGCGGCCGCACCTGCGCCGAGCTGCGGGCATTGTCCAGTACGACCAGCAGCCGGCGGTCCGCGACCAGCGAGCGGTACAGCGCGGACGCGGCCGTCGCGGAGGACGGCACGGCGTGCTCCGGCGTCCCCAGCGCGGTGAGGAAGAAGCGCAGTACGGCGGCCGGTTCGGCCGCGTCGCCCTCGCCGAAGCCGCGCAGGTCGGCGAAGAGCTGCCCGTCGGGGAAGTCGGCGGCGTGCTGGTGTGCCCACTGCACGGCGCACGCGGTCTTGCCGACCCCGGCCGGGCCGGTCACAACCGCCAGCGGGCTGTCGCTCTCCGGACCGGAGTCGCCGGTCAGCGCCGCGGTGAGCCGGTCCAGCGCCGCTCCGCGGCCGAGGAAGCGGGCCGGTGGCCGGGGCAGCAGCCGGGGCGGGGCCGGGCCCGTACCCGCGCCACCGTCCGTGCCGACGCCGGCCGGCCCGGTTTCACGTGAAACACCCGCAGCCGGTCGCTCGGCGTCGTCCGCACCGGTCCTGGCGCTCGGAATGCCCGCAGCGCCCGCCGTACCGGGTGCCGGTACCGGGCCGCTGCCCGGTGTCGCCTCCTCCGCCCGCAGGATCTCCTCGTACGACCCCCGCAGCCGCGCGCCCGGATCGACGCCCAGCTCCTCGTTCAGCAGCCGCCGCGTGCGGTGGTACCAGTCCAGCGCGTCCGACTGGCGGCCCGTGCGGAACAGTGCCCGCATCAGCGCGGCGATCAGCCCCTCCCGCAGCGGGTGCTGCACCGCGGCGGTGTAGAGCACGGACGCGGCCTGCTCGTGCTCGCCCAGCGCGCTGTGCGCGCGGGCCAGCGCCTCCACCGCCGCCAGCCGCCGCTCGTCCAGCGCGTGCGTGGCGGCGGCGAACGGCGGGCTGGTGACCGTGCCGGTCAGTGCGGGGCCGCGCCACAGCCCGAGCGCCTCCCGCAGCAGCGGAACGGCGTCGGCCGGGGCCGCCTCGGGCCGGGCCAGCGAGACCAGTTCACCGAAGCGGTGGGCGTCGATCAGCTCCTCGGGGAGCCGCAGCAGATACGCCGAGCCGTGCGTGGCCAGCTCCACGCCGTACGCCTCGGCCCCGGCCGCCGCGAGCGTGGCGCGCAGCCGGGATACATGCCCCTGCACGACCGTGCGGGCGTGCTCGGGCGGCTCGTCCTCCCACAGGGAGTCGATCAACTGCTCCAGCGGGACGGTGGTGTTGGGCCGCAGGAGCAGCAGCGCGAGCACGCTGCGCCGCTTGGCGGGCCCGAGCGCGAGTTCGCCCGCGGCGGTGGTGACGCTGACCGGACCCAGCAGGGAGAACTCCAACTCAGCCCTCCAGGAAGGCTGTGAGGGCCGCGGCCAGCAGATGCGGGTCCTCGGCGCCGCACAGCTCGCGCGCCGAGTGCATCGAGAGGATCGCGACACCGATGTCGACGGTGGTGATGCCGTGCCGGGCGGCGGTGATCGGGCCGATCGTCGTGCCGCACGGCATGGAGTTGTTCGAGACGAAGTTCTGCCACGGCACCCCGGCCCGCTCGCAGGCGTCGGCGAAGACCGCGCGGCCGCCGCCGTCGGTGGCGTACCGCTGGTTGACGTTGACCTTCAGGATCGGGCCGCCGTTGGGCAGCGGGTGGTGGCCCGGCTCGTGCCGCTCGGTGTAGTTCGGGTGGACGGCGTGGCCGGTGTCGGAGGACAGGCAGACCGTGCCGGCGAAGGCCCGCGCCCGGTCCTCGTAACTGCCGCCGCGCGCGAAGACCGAACGCTCCAGCACGGTGCCCAGCAGCGGGCCGTCGGCGCCGGTGTCGGACTGGCTGCCGTTCTCCTCGTGGTCGAAGGCGGCCAGCACCGGGATGCAGGAGAGGCCGTCCTGCGCGGAGGCGGCGGCGAGTGCGGCCGTTCCGGCGTGCACGGAAAGGAGGTTGTCCATCCGCGGCCCGGCGACCAGCTCCTGGTCCCGGCCCAGGTAGGCGGGCGGCTCGACGCTGTGCACCATCAGGTCCCAGCCGCGCACGTCACCGGCGGCGAGCCCCGCCTCCTCCTCGACGAAGGAGATCAGGCCGCCCTCCTGGACCTCGCCCAGGCCCCAGATCGGCGTCATGTGCCGCTGCTTGTCGAGCTTGAGGCCCTCGGCGTTGACCGACCGGTCCAGGTGCACGGCCAGCTGGGGCACGCGCAGCAGCGGCCGGTCGACGTTGACCAGCCGGTGGCTGCCGTCCCGCAGCGTCACCCGCCCCGACAGGCCAAGGTCCCGGTCGAGCCAGGTGTTGAGCAGCGTGCCGCCGTAGATCTCGACCGCGATCTGCCGCCAGCCGCGCGCCCCCGTGTCCGGGATCGGCTTCACGCGGAGGTTCGGCGAGTCGGTGTGCGCCCCGACGATGCGGAAGGGCGTCGCGGGGGTCGCGCCCTCGGGGACGTACCAGGCGATGAGGGCACCGCCGCGGAGCACGTACTTGCCGCCCGCCTCACCGTCCCAGGCATCGGTCTCGACGACCTGCCGGAAGCCGGCCTTCTCCAGCCGCGCGGCCGCGTTCGCCACCGCGTGGTACGGCGAGGGGCTCGCGGCGAGAAAGGACATCAGGTCGTCGGTGTGGCCGCGATCGAAGCGGACAGATGTGCTCATGGATTCAGCATAAGGACGCGTCGCACCGGGTGGGTGTTGCGCCGTACGGATGAGTGGAATCCGGCGTCTGTGTGGCCGGTGTGACCCCTGTGCTCAAAGGGACTCAGGAGACCGGCCAGGAACCGCCGATGGCCCCGCCCGGAACGGACCGGACGGGGCCATGAACGGCAGGCGGAGGCGAGCCTCAGCGGCGGATCAGAACGCCGCCTCGTCCAGCTCCATCAGCGACTGGTCGACGGACTCGGCGAGCCCGCGCTGCACCGAGACGCCCGGCAGGACGTTGTGCGCGAAGAACTTCGCCGCCGCGATCTTGCCCTGGTAGAACGCCTTGTCCTTCGTGGAGGCGGTCGCCAGCTTCTCCTGGGCCACCGCGGCGCCCTTGAGCAGCAGGTAACCGATGACGACGTCACCGGAGGCCATCAGCAGCCGGGTGGTGTTCAGGCCCACCTTGTAGATGGACTTGACGTCCTTCTCCGTGGCGGCGAGGTCGGTCAGCATCGCGCCGACGATCGCCTCCAGGTCGGCGGCCGCCTTGGCCAGCTCGCCGCGGGCGCCCTCCAGCTCCTCGCCGCCGACCGCCTCGGCCAGGAACTTCTTGATCGTCTCCGAGAGCTGGGTCAGCGCCGCACCCTGGTTGCGGACGATCTTCCGGAAGAAGAAGTCCTGGCCCTGGATGGCGGTGGTGCCCTCGTAGAGGGTGTCGATCTTGGAGTCCCGGATGTACTGCTCGATCGGGTACTCCTGCAGGTAGCCGGAGCCGCCGAAGGTCTGCAGCGACTGGGCCAGCTGCTCGTACGACTTCTCCGAGCCGTAGCCCTTCACGATCGGCAGCAGCAGGTCGTTGAGCGCGTTCTCGGCGGTCGCGTCCTCGCCCGCGGCCTCCTTGACCAGGATCTCGTCCTGGACGGTGGCCGTGTAGAGCACGAGGGCGCGCATGCCCTCCGCGTACGCCTTCTGCGTCATCAGCGAGCGGCGCACGTCGGGGTGGTGGGTGATCGTGACGCGCGGCGCCTTCTTGTCGGTGAAGGCGGCCAGGTCCGGGCCCTGCACGCGCTCCTTGGCGTACTCCAGCGCGTTCAGGTAGCCGGTCGACAGGGTCGCGATCGCCTTCGTGCCGACCATCATCCGGGCGAACTCGATGATGCGGAACATCTGGCGGATGCCGTCGTGCTTCTCGCCGATGAGCCAGCCCTTGGCAGGGTGCTTGTCGCCGAAGGTCATCTCGCAGGTGTTGGACGCCTTCAGGCCCATCTTGTGCTCGACGTTCGTGGCGTACACGCCGTTGCGGGCGCCCAGCTCGCCGGTCTCGAAGTCGAACTCGTACTTCGGGACGAGGAAGAGCGACAGGCCCTTGGTGCCCGGGCCGTGGCCCTCGGGGCGCGCCAGCACGTAGTGGAGGATGTTCTCCGCCATGTCGTGCTCACCCGAGGTGATGAAGCGCTTCACGCCCTCGATGTGCCAGGAGCCGTCCTCCTGCTTGACCGCCTTGGTCCGGCCGGCACCGACGTCCGAACCCGCATCGGGCTCGGTCAGCACCATCGTGGAGCCCCAGCCCTTCTCGGTGGCGACCTTGGCGATGTGCTTCTGCTGCTCGGTGCCCTCCTCGTAGAGCACGCCGGCGAAGGCCGGACCGGAGGCGTACATCCATACGGCCGGGTTCGAGCCCAGGATGGACTCGGCGAAGGCCCACAGCAGGGAGCGCGGCGTGGTCGTGCCGCCGATCTCCTCCGGGACGCCCAGCCGCCACCACTCGGCGTCCATGTACGCCTGGTAGCTCTTCTTGAAGGTCTCCGGGACCGGCGCGGTGTTGGTCTCGGGGTCGAAGACCGGCGGGTTCCGGTCGGCGTCCTCGAACGACGCGGCCAGCTCGTTCTCGGCCAGCCGGGCGATCTCGGACAGCACGCTCTTGGCGGTGTCGACGTCCATCTCCGCGAACGGGCCGGTGCCGTACACGCTGTCGCGGCCGAGCACCTCGAAGAGGTTGAACTCGATGTCGCGGAGATTCGACTTGTAGTGCCCCATGGCGACGGCTCCGTAATCCTTCGTGAGGAAGTCCTCAAACACATACCAGGTAGTAGCTTCGATGATGCTACCCGTCGGTAATAAGAAGCAACCCCTAACGGCCCATCTGTGACTCAGTACGCTTTGCAGCTATGTACGGCTACGACCAGAACGTGGGCGCGGGTCAGCAGGGTTACGGAGCTGCGCCGCCTCCGCCGCAGCAGGCTCCTGGCGGTTACGGCGGGCAGCCGCTGTATCCGGAGCCGTCCCCGCCCTCCCTCGCCGACGCGGTGCGTGCCTTCACCACCGGCTCGATGTCGGCCGAGGACTTCCAGGGCATCTTCTCGACGTCCAAGGTGTACTGCCCGCGGGGCGAGAACCCGGGGTTCTTGGCGCTGCACAACACCCAGCAGCCGGTGATCCCGATGTTCACCTCGCTCAAGGAGCTGCGCGCCTACGCCGGCAAGGAGTCCAAGTACTTCGTGATCACCGGCGCCGAGGTCCTCGACCTGCTGCCGACGGGGTACGGCTTCGTGCTCGACATGGAGGGAGAGCACCGCATGGTCTTCGACGCCAAGGCGGTGGAGCAGATGGTCGACTTCGCGATGCGGCGGATGTACGGCTAGCGCCATTACTTCGTGGACGGCTGACCCCGTCCGTCTCCGACCCGGTGGGCCGGTCACGTGGATACGTGACCGGCCCACCGGTTTGTTGATGCCTCTGACCTGCGTAAATGCCTCCGGGAATGAAGCGTGGCTTGCGGGTTGTTCAGTGTTCAACTAAATTGAATGTGGAACGACCGAGGAGGCCGTCATGCCCGCAGTGACCGTTGAGAACCCGCTGACCCTGCCGCGCGTCGCGGCGCCCGCCGAGGGACGGCAGCGCCCCGCACTCGCCGTATCGACCGCACCCAGCGGTTTCGAGGGCGAGGGCTTCCCCGTCCGCCGTGCCTTCGCCGGCATCGACTACAAGCACCTCGACCCGTTCATCATGATGGACCAGATGGGCGAGGTGGAGTACGCGCCGGGCGAGCCGAAGGGCACGCCCTGGCACCCGCACCGCGGCTTCGAGACGGTCACGTACCTGATCGACGGCACCTTCGTGCACCAGGACTCGCACGGTGGCGGCGGCACCATCAACGACGGCGACACCCAGTGGATGACGGCGGGCTCCGGCCTGCTGCACATCGAGGCGCCGCCGGAGTCGCTGGTGATGTCCGGCGGTCTCTTCCACGGCCTGCAGCTGTGGGTGAACCTGCCGAAGCGCGACAAGATGATGGCCCCCCGCTACCAGGACATCGGCGGCGGCCAGGTCAAGCTGCTGACCTCGTCCGACGGCGGTGCGCTGCTGCGGCTGATCGCGGGCGACATCGACGGTCACGAGGGCCCCGGCATCACGCACACCCCGATCACGATGATGCACGTCTCGCTGAACCCGGGCGCCGAGCTGACGCTGCCCTGGCGGTCGGACTTCAACGCCCTGGCGTACGGGCTGGCCGGGCGCGGCACGGCGGGCCCCGAGGGCCGTCCGTTCCGTATGGGCCAGTCGGTCGTCTTCGGCGCCGGTGACTCGCTCACCATCAAGGCGGACGCGACCCAGGAGTCCCGCAGCCCGAACTTCGAGGTCGTGCTGCTCGGCGGGCAGCCGATCCGCGAGCCGATGATGCACTACGGCCCGTTCGTGATGAACACGCACGCCGAGCTTGCCCAGGCGTTCGAGGACTTCCAGGCCGGCCGCCTCGGCACGATTCCGGCTCACGCCGGCTGAACCGACGCACCCACGGCCGTGCCCGGTGTTTCACGTGAAACGCCGGGCACGGCCGTGTCCGTGTTGCCACGGCGGCTCGCCGTAGGGGTTCGACTCGTCGGCCGTATGCCGGACGTGTCCGGCTGGGCGCGCAGTTCCCCGCGCCCCTGGGGCGCGCATGGTGGACTGGTCCCGTGCAGAAGCGGACCAAGATGGATGAACGGGAAGCGCTGCTTCCCCTCGGTGCCCGCCGGGCGGCGGCCTGGTGCGGGCTCCTGCTGCTGGTCGCGGCGGTGCTCGCGGTCGCCGTATGGCTGACCGTGCACCTGAAGGCGGCCGTGACGCCCGTACTGCTGGCCCTGCTGGGCAGCGCGCTGCTCGGGCCGGTGTACCGGCGGCTGGTCGCGATGAAGGTCAACCGTTCGCTGGCGTCCGGGCTGACCTGCGCCGTGCTGCTGGTGGTCGTCGGCGGAGCCGGGTACATCGTGGTGTCGGCGCTGATCGACACCGGCGACCAGATCGTGTCGTCGGTGCAGGAGGCGACCCAGGAGCTCACCAGATACCTCGGCGCTTCCGGCACCTCGCTGGACGACCTGACGGCGAACGCCAAGCAGCTGGCGGAGAAGTTCGGCGGCCGGGCCGCGACCGGACTGCTCTCCGGGCTCAGCCTGCTCGGCCAGACGGTGGCCGCCGCCGTGCTGGCGCTGCTGCTGACCTTCTTCTTCCTGCGGGACGCCGAGCGGGCGGTGGGCGTGCTGCGGTCCTGGGCGCCGGGCGGATCCGGGCCGCAGCTGGAGCGGATGGCGCGCCGCGGCTTCGAGGCCGTGGAGGGCTTCATGCGCGGGACGACGGTCATCGCGCTCATCGACGCCATCTGCATCACGGTCGGGCTGCTGATCCTCGGGGTACCGGGCGCGGTCGGGCTGGGCGCGCTGGTCTTCGTCGGCGCGTACATCCCGTACCTCGGCGCGTTCATCTCCGGCGCGGTCGCGGTACTGGTCGCGCTGGCCGACCGCGGGTTCGTGATCGCGCTGTGGGCGCTGGGCGTCGTCCTGGCCGTGCAGGTGCTCGAAGGACACGTCCTGCAGCCGATGATCCAGAGCCGTACCGTCCATATGCACCCGGCCGTGGTGCTGCTCGCGATCACCGCGGGCGCGAGCGTGGCGGGCATCCTCGGGATGCTGCTGGCCGTGCCGCTGACCGCGGCGGCCACCGGGATCCTGTCAGAGCTGCACCAGCGCTACGCGGCCGGTTCGGAGAGCGAGGAACCGGGCAGCGAGGGGCCGCCGTCCGGCGGCTCCTCCGGGGCCTCGTCCGGCGGCGCCCCGGCCTGAGCCGCGTCCGGTACGGCGGCGGCCCGGTCCTGCGCGTCCTCGTACAGCTCGAACCAGATCGACTTGCCGTCCCCGCGCGGATTCACGCCCCACGCGCCGGCCAGCAGCTCCATCAGGACCAGGCCGCGCCCGGAGGAGGCCAGCTCGCCGGGGCGGCGGCGGTGCGGCAGCTCGTCGCTGCTGTCGGCGACGTCCACCCGGACGCGCCGGGAGCCCTTCACGCCGGAGATCTCGGCGATCAGCAGGGCGTCGCCGTCGGTGTGCAGCAGGACGTTGGTGACCATCTCGGAGACCATCAGGGCGGCCGAGTCGATCTGGTCCTCGTCGGACCAGTCGTGCAGCACGTCGCGGATCTGGGCGCGGGCCTCGGAGATCCGCTCCGGTTCGGCCTGCGCGATGGTCAGGACCGTGCGGCGCACGGGCGTGCGCGGCTCCAGCCCACCGGTACCGATCGCGCAGCTGCCGCCCTCGCGGCACAGCAGCAGCATCGCGATGTCGTCCTCGCGACGGTCGGCCAGCCGCCCGGTGGTGTGGTGCGAGGACGGTCCGTGCACGGCCTGTACCAGTGTGTCGGCGAGCTTTTCGAGGCTGTCGCCGGACTCGGGTTCCTCGTGGTTCTCGATGATGTCCCGCAGCCGTGCCCAGCCGCTCTCCAGATCGTGCCCACCGGTCTCGATGAGCCCGTCCGTGCAGACCAGCATCGTCTCGCCGGGCTCCAGGACCAGCCGGGTGGTGGGGTAATCGGTGTCCGGCTCGATGCCCAGCGGCAGCCCGCCCGCGGTCGGCCGCACCAGCATCGTGCCGTCGGTCATCCGGATGGCGGGGTCGGGGTGGCCGGCCCGGGCGATGTCCAGCAGCCCCGTGGCCGGGTCGACCTCGATGTACAGGCAGGTCGCGAAGCGCGGGTCCAGCCCCTCGGCCTCGGTGTCGTTCAGGCCCGAGAGGAAGCGGGAGGCGCGGGAGAGCACGGCGTCGGGGTGGTGCCCCTCCGAGGCGTAGGCGCGCAGCGCGATCCGCAGCTGGCCCATGAGGCCCGCGGCCCGTACGTCGTGACCCTGGACGTCCCCGATGACCAGGGCGATCCGGCCGGAGGGCAGCGTGATCATGTCGTACCAGTCGC
The DNA here is from genome assembly GCF_020024005.1 of Streptomyces purpurogeneiscleroticus. Lineage (NCBI taxonomy): Bacteria > Bacillati > Actinomycetota > Actinomycetes > Kitasatosporales > Streptomycetaceae > Streptomyces > Streptomyces purpurogeneiscleroticus. Next base: position 6,585 of record NZ_NHSG01000193.1, on the reverse strand, counting down.
CGCCGACCTCCAGGCCGCCGCCGGTGGGGACGTACCGTGCGGCCACCGCCATGCCGGGGATGTCCGGCTGCACCGTCGGCATCATGCTGCGCTGCAGGCCGACCGTCAGCTCCAGCTGCGACTCCTGGTCGCCGGCCCGGTGCAGCGCCTGGGCGAGCATCCGGGCGACGGTGGTGAGCACCGAGCGCTCGTCGGGTGTGAAGGCGACGCGGTGCGCGAAGGCGGCCATCCAGGCGCCGACCGTCCGGCCGGCGCTGATCAGCGGCAGGAAGGCCCAGGACTGACGGTCGAAGTGCGCGGCCATCGGCCAGGTCGCGGGGAACCGGCGGCGATACTCCTCCGGGGTGGGGAGGTAAATGGCGCGCCCGGTCCGTATCACCTCGGCGGCCGGATAGTCGGTGTTCAGGGACATGTCGACGAACGGCTGCTCGTCTCCGGGGCGCTGTCCGTGGTGCCCGATGACCGATATGTGGTCGCCCCTGATGCCGAAGACGGCCAGCCCGTCGGGCATGAAGCCGGGCATGGACAGCCCGGCCGCCACCCGCAGCACCTCGGCGGTGGAGCGGGCCTCGGCCAGCGCGCGGCCCGCGTCCAGCAGGAACGCCTCGCGGGAGCGGCGCCAGTCGCCGGTGACGGGGGTGCGCGCCGCGGACGTGCCCGGCTGCGGCTCGGGGACCTCCTGGAGGGTGCCGAGCAGCTCGTAGCTGTTGTCCAGCGGGGTGACGCGGGCCCGGCAGCGGACGACGCGCAGCACCTTGCCGTCGGTGTCCATGACCCGCAGTCTGCCCTCGGCGAGGGTGCCCTCCGTCAGCGCGAGATGCACGACGCCGTTGATCTCGGCGAAGTCGACGGCGTGGAAACGGGAGCGGATGAAGGCTTCGCTGAAGTCGGCCGGCTCCTCGGGCAGCCCGAGCAGCCTGGCCGCCTCGGCGTCCAGCCTCACCTTGCCCACTGCGTGGTCCCAGTGCCACAGGCCGGTACCGATGGCGGCCAGGACGTCCTTGGTGCGCATTGCATCACTTTAGGTGGGTTTCACGGAGGCTCACCAGTGCGAAGGACGTGACCCTGGTCCCATGGTGTTCCCGCACGGAGTCCGCGGGGGCCTTGTCGTGGATATGGCAACCCGGAGCGCCGGGGCGGAGCGGTAACCTGGAGCGGTTATGCCAATCCTGGGGTGATCATCGGGTGCCGACCGGGAGCCGACCCCGGCCTCCCTCCCCCGTGCCCCACCTCGACTCGCGACGACTTGGATGAGCGATGCATCGGTACCGGTCCCATAACTGCGGCGAGCTCCGGGCCGCGGACGTCGACACGGACGTCCGCCTCAGCGGCTGGCTGCACAATCGACGTGACCTGGGCGGCATCCTCTTCATCGATCTGCGCGACCACCACGGCATCACGCAGCTCGTTGCCCGCCCCGGCACCCCCGCCAACGAAGCGCTCGGCTCCCTGACCAAGGAGTCCGTCGTCCGCATCGACGGCAAGGTCAGCGCCCGCGGCGCGGACAACATCAACCCCGACCTGCCCACGGGCGAGATCGAGATCGAGGTCTCCGCGGTCGAGGTGCTCGGCGCCGCCGAGCAGATCCCCTTCACGATCAACGCCGAGGACGGGGTCAACGAGGAGAAGCGCCTGGAGTACCGCTTCCTCGACCTCCGCCGCGAGCGCATGCACCGCAACATCATGCTGCGCACGGCCGTCATCTCCGCCATCCGCCAGAAGATGGTGACGCTCGGCTTCAACGAGATGGCGACCCCGATCCTCTCCGCGACCTCCCCCGAGGGCGCGCGCGACTTCCTGGTCCCCTCCCGCCTGCACGCCGGCAAGTTCTACGCCCTGCCGCAGGCCCCGCAGCAGTTCAAGCAGCTGCTGATGATCGCGGGCTTCGACCGGTACTTCCAGATCGCGCCGTGCTTCCGTGACGAGGACGCCCGCGCGGACCGCTCGCCCGGCGAGTTCTACCAGCTCGACATCGAGATGAGCTTCGTCGAGCAGGAGGATGTCTTCCAGCCCGTCGAGAAGCTCATGACCGAGCTCTTCACCGAGTTCGGCGGCGGCCGCGAGGTCACCTCGCCGTTCCCGCGCATCCCGTTCCGCGAGTCGATGCTCAAGTACGGCAACGACAAGCCCGACCTGCGCGCCAAGCTGGAACTGGTCGACGTCTCCGACGTGTTCGCGGGCTCCGGCTTCAAGGCGTTCGCCGGCAAGCACGTCCGCGCGCTGGCCGTGCCGGACACCGCCGACCAGCCGCGCAAGTTCTTCGACCAGCTCGGTGAGTACGCCGTCGAGCAGGGCGCCAAGGGCCTGGCCTGGGTCCGCGTCGGCGACGAGAACGCGCTGACCGGCCCGATCGCCAAGTTCCTCACCGAGGACGACGTCAAGGCGCTGGTGGAGAAGCTGGACCTGCAGCCCGGCCACGCCGTCTTCTTCGGCGCGGGCGAGTTCGACGAGGTCTCCAAGATCATGGGCGCGGTCCGCGTCGAGGCGGCCAAGCGCGCGGGCCACTTCGAAGAGGGCGTCTTCCGCTTCTGCTGGATCGTCGACTTCCCGATGTTCGAGAAGGACGAGGAGACCGGCAAGATCGAGTTCTCCCACAACCCCTTCTCGATGCCGCAGGGTGGCCTCGAAGCGCTCGAGACCAAGGACCCGCTGGACATCCTCGCCTGGCAGTACGACATCGTCTGCAACGGCGTCGAGCTGTCCTCCGGCGCGATCCGTAACCACGAGCCCGAGGTCATGTACAAGGCGTTCTCGATCGCCGGTTACGACAAGGACACCGTCGAGGCCGAGTTCGGCGGCATGCTCCGCGCGTTCAAGTTCGGCGCCCCGCCGCACGGTGGCATCGCCCCCGGCGTCGACCGCATCGTCATGCTCCTCGCCGACGAGCCGAACATCCGCGAGACCATCGCCTTCCCCCTCAACGGCAACGCCCAGGACCTCCTGATGGGTGCCCCCAGCGAGGTCGAGGAGTCCCGCCTCAAGGAACTCCACCTCTCGATCCGCAAGCCGCAGGTGAAGTAAGCAGCACGCACGCCAAGGGGCCCGGAACCGCTCGGCGGTTCCGGGCCCCTTTGGTGTCTGCCGTACGTCAGTCGGTCAGCTGCCCGGACTGCTGTACAGCGGCCACGGAATGGACCGTGTGGACGGAGCGGACGGCGGACGGCGGCACCGGCTGCCCCGCGGGAAGGGCGGGGAGTGTGTCATCGGCGCGGTCGCGCCGCCGGGACCAGGGCAGCATGGCGGCGATGGCCTCCAGTACCTGGCTCATCCCGGTCAGCACGTCCGGCAGGTCTTCGGCGCGGGCCTTGCACACCACGAGCCGTACGACATAGGCAGCGAGCAGGGCGAGGACGAGGAGGGCGAGGACGCCGGTCGCGGCGAGCCATACCGGCGCGGCGGTGAGGACGGTCTGAGCGTGGGACAAGTACTGCCTCCGAAAAGCAAAAGGCCCCCTGAAGAGATCAGGGAGCCATGGACGGTCGGACTCGGACGGAGCGGAAAAGCAGAAAAGCCCCCGTCCTCCGAAGAGGAAGAGAGCTTTCGTACTGACGTCACATGCAGTCGTACTGCTTCTGCGTGTGATCGTTCGGTGCTTTGATTCTAGCAGTCGTGTCAACCCCTGGGGCCTCAGGGGGAGTTGGGCCGGCCGGTGCTCCCGGGGAAGCACCGGCTGGACCGGAGGACTTACTCCTCGCCGCCGAAGCGCTCCTTGTAGGCCGTCAGGTCGTCTTCGGTGATCTTGGCGAAGAGGACCGGGGGGACGGTGAAGGGGGTGCCGGCCGGGACCGTGGTGAGCACCTTCGCCTCGTCCGCCGTGATCCACAGGGCCGTGTCGTCGGCGAGGTCGAACGCGCCGCGCATGGCCTTCGCCGAGGACGGGATGAACGGCTCGGAGATCACCGAGTACAGGTGGATGAGGTTCATCGCCGTACGGAGGGTGAGCGCGGCCGCGTCCTTGTCGGTCTTGATCTCCAGCCAGGGGGCCTTCTCCTCCAGGTAGGAGTTGCCCGTGCTCCACAGGGCGCGCAGCGACGCCGCGGCCTTGCGGAACTGGAGGGCCTCCATGTGGCCCTCGTACTCGGCCAGGAGCCGCGCGATGTCCTCGCCGAGCTTCGCCTCGGCCTCGCCGGGCTCGGCGCCCGCCGGGACCTCGTCACCGAAGCGCTTCCGCGAGAAGGACAGCACGCGGTTGACGAAGTTGCCGAGGGTGTCGGCCAGGTCCTTGTTGACCGAGGAGGAGAACAGCTCCCAGGTGAAGGAGGTGTCGTCGGACTCCGGCGCGTTCGCGATCAGGAAGTAGCGCCAGTAGTCGGCGGGCAGCAGCTCCAGCGCCGCGTCGGTGAAGATGCCGCGCCGCTGGGAGGTGGAGAACTTGCCGCCGTAGTAGTTCAGCCAGTTGAACGCCTTGAGGAAGTCGACCTTCTTCCACGGCTCGCGGGTGCCCAGCTGGGTCGCCGGGAACATCACGGAGTGGAAGGGGACATTGTCCTTGGCCATGAATTCCGTGTACCGGACGTCATCGGCCTCGTACCACCACGACTTCCAGTCGCGGTTCTCCGGGTCGACGTCCGCCCACTCCTTCGTCGAGCCGATGTACTCGATCGGGGCGTCGAACCAGACGTAGAAGACCTTGCCCTCGGCCGCCAGCTCCGGCCAGACGTCGGCCGGGACCGGCACGCCCCAGTCCAGGTCGCGGGTGATCGAGCGGTCGTGCAGGCCCTCGGTCAGCCACTTGCGGGCGATGGAGGAGGCCAGCGTCGGCCACTCGTCACCGGCCTCGTCGATGAACTTCTCGACCTCGCCCTGGAGCTTGGACTGGAGCAGGAAGAGGTGCTTGGTCTCCCGCACCTCCAGGTCGCTGCTGCCGCTGATCGCCGAGCGGGCGTCGATCAGGTCGGTCGGGTCCAGCACGCGGGTGCAGTTCTCGCACTGGTCGCCGCGGGCCTTGTCGTAACCGCAGTGCGGGCACGTGCCGACGATGTAGCGGTCGGGCAGGAAGCGCTCGTCGGCGTTCGAGTAGACCTGGCGGATCGCCCGCTCCTCGATGAAGCCGTTCTCGTGCAGCTTGCGCGCGAAGTGCTGGGTGAGCTCGACGTTCTCCGGCGAGGAGCTGCGGCCGAAGTGGTCGAAGGCGAGGCCGAAGCCGTCGTAGATCGCCTTCTGAGCGTCGTGCTGCTCGGCGCAGAACGCGTCGACCGACTGGCCGGCGTCCTTCGCGGCCAGCTCGGCGGGGGTGCCGTGCTCATCGGTCGCGCAGATGTAGAGGACGTCGTGCCCGCGCTGGCGCAGGTACCTCGCGTACACATCGGCCGGGAGCATGGACCCCACCATGTTGCCCAGGTGCTTGATCCCGTTGATGTACGGAAGGGCGCTGGTGATGAGGTGTCGAGCCATTGCCGGCTGCTCCCAAGTCGCTACGGTGAGTGATTTTTTGCACTACGGAACGCCAATATCGTACTCGCCCGGAGGGGGGTCACCGCGCCCCCATTAAGGGCCGCCCCCGGGCGTACGCATGGTGTGCAGGCGACCGGGGATGCTGTGAGTACCTGGGGAAGCGATGCGCGGCATCGAGGGGTGGCGGAGGGGCCATGGGTGACGGGGCGACGTGGTTCACGTCGAGTTACAGCGAGTACGAGGACGCCGCCTGCGTGGAGGTCGCGATCGCCGCCGAGGCCGGATCGGTGCAGGTGCGGGATTCGAAGCGGGTGGACGGGGCGGAGCCGCGGCTGACCTTCTCGTCGGCGGCATGGTCGCTGTTCATCGCGTACACGACGGCGGACTGAGGCGGGAAGCACGACGGCCCGGCCGCTCCCGTGGGAGCCGCCGGGCCGTGCGCCGGTCGTGCCGGGTCAGCTCTTCTTGCTCTTGCTCTTCTTGAGTACGCCCGCGGCGCGGGCCTCCGTGAGCCACTCCGGGAACTCGATCATCAGCTGCGCGTACAGGTCGGCGTCGGCCAGGGCGCGCGGCTCGCGGCCGGCGTGGAAGAAGCCGGCGTTGTCGACCTTCCGCTTCTCCGGGACGGTGAGGTCGTCCAGCTTGCGCAGGAAGTCGAAGCCCTTGGCGTCGGGGTCGCCGAAGCCGATGAACTGCCAGAAGATCGGCAGCCCGGCCGCCTCGCACAGCGCCTTCTCCGCGGCGGGCTTGGAGGTGGGGGCGCCGTCGGTCTGGAAGATCACGAACGCGGGCGCGGTCGTCTTCGACTTCTTGTAGTGGTCGACGACGGCCTTGATCGCCCAGTGGTAGTTGGTGCGGCCCATGTGGCCCAGGCCCGCGTGGAGCTCCTCGATCTTCCCCTCGTACGAGGCGAGGTCGAGCTCGGCGGTGCCGTCGACGTCGGTGGAGAAGAAGACGACGGGGACGGTGCCTTCGTCGTCGAAATGCGCGGAGAGGCCGAGGGCCTGCTCGGCGAGGTGCTGGACGGTGCCGTCCTTGTAGTAGTTGCGCATCGAGCCGGAGCGGTCGAGCACGAGGTAGACGGCGGCGCGCTGCGTGGTCAGGCCGTGCTTCTCCAACGCCGCACCGGCGTCCTTGTACAGGCTGACCAGCCCGGGCGCGACCTCCTCGACCTTGGTGAGGGGGAGGGCG
>NZ_NHSG01000192.1:0-4066 GCF_020024005.1 Streptomyces purpurogeneiscleroticus | reverse complement strand
GCGGGCGGGGTCCGCTCCGGCTGCGGCCGCGGGGCGGCGCCGGAGGCCGCGCCGGACGCGGTCGCAGAGCCGGACGTGGCCGGGCCGCCGGAAGCCGCGCCGGAGGTGGTCGGGGCGTCGGCGGCCGCGTCCTTGAAAGTTTCCTTCAGTCTGGTGCTCACCTCTGAAAAGTAATTTCAGTCACCCGCGGCGTCAATACCCGTCTGTGGCCTGTGGACAACTCCGGGCCGCTGGGACAAGGGGGAACGCGTGTGGGTGTTCGGCGTGTACGCGCGACAATGGGCACATGGAGTTGGAACAGGCGCTGCACGCCGCCCGGGCCCTGGTGATCGCGGACCTGATGGCGGGCGATGTCGCCGACGCGGACATCGTCTCGCTGGTGGAGGACGCGGTCGCGCACCGCCGCTGGTGGGTCGAGCAGTGGCCGGAGGGCGTCGAATTCGTCGCCGGGCTCGTCGCCCAGGACGTACAGGATTCCCTGCTGGAGCGGTACGGCCGCTGGCCGCTCTGCCCGGTGTGCACCGAGGGCGGCGACCCGCACGCGCTGGACGTGGAGCCGGAGCTGGGTCCCGACCCGCACTGGGTCTGCCCGAAGACGGCCGTCTCGGTGGCCCGGGTCGGCTCGCTCGGCGGACCTCTGGGGAGCTGAGGAGCGGCGTGGCGATCTACATCGATCCGCCGACCTGGCCGGGGCACGGCCGGCTGTGGTCGCATCTGGTGAGCGACACGTCGTTCGAGGAGCTGCACGACTTCGCGGCCCGGATCGGCGCGCCGCGGCGCGCGTTCGAGCGCGATCACTACGACCTGCCGGCGGAACGGTACGCCGACGCCGTACGGGCCGGCGCGGTCGAGATCGGCAGCAAGGAACTGGTCCGCCGCCTGACGGCCGCGGGCCTCCGCCGTCCGAAAAACCGCCGGATCTGACTGCTTTCGTGCGGTCCGCCCCCGTACAAGAGCACGTACAAGAGCACGTACAGGAGCGCGTACGCACAGCCGCGTTGGCGGTCCGAGCGGGGCGGCGCCGGCTGACCGGGCCGCCCCGCCGCGCGGAGCCGTCCTCAGAGGCGCTTGCCGGCCGTAGCGCTGCGGTCGTCCGTAGCGCTGCGGTCGTCCGCCGCGGCCTCATGGGGCTGCGGCGCTTCCGAGGATGCGACCAGCCGGGAGGCCGCGCCCGTGGAGCGCTGCAGCCGGTAGGCGACGGCGGTCGCGGCGACGGCGGCCGCCGCCAGCGCGGCGCCGGTCCACGCCACGGCCGGGTAGCCCCAGTGCGCGCTGATGACCAGGCCGCCCAGCCACGGGCCGAGCGTGTTGCCGATGTTGAACGCGGCCGTCGTGGTGGCGCCGGCCAGCGTCGGCGCGGCGTTGGCGACGTTGAACATCCGGGCGTTCAGGGCCGGGGCCGTGGTGAACGCCGTGACGCCGAGCATCAGGGACAGCGCGATCGCCGCTACGGAGTTGTGCGCGGTGAGTGCGAGGACCGCCAGCACGAGGGTGGAGGCGATGATGCCCCCGAAGAGGGTCGGGAAGAGGTGCGCGTCGGCGATCCGGCCGCCTATGTAGGTACCGATGAGCGCGCCCACACCGAAGAGCGCCAGCACCGTGGGCACCCAGCTCTCGGCGAGCCCGGCGGTGTCGGTGAGCAGCGGGGAGAGGTACGAGAAGAGCGCGAACACCGCGGCACCGTTCAGCGCGGTGGCGCCGAGCGCGAGCCAGACCTCCTTGTCGCGGTAGATCGTCAGCTCGCGGCGGAGCTGCGGACGGTCCTCGCCCGTGGGCACCTCCGTGCGCGGCACGAAGGCGATCACACCGACGAGGCCGATCGCGGAGAGGACCGCCACGCCCCAGAACGCGGCGCGCCAGCCGGCGGACTGCCCGAGCAGCGCGCCGGCCGGTACGCCCGCGATGTTGGCGATGCTCAAACCGCCGACCATCACGGCCATCGCGCGGGCGCGCGCGGTGAACGGCACCAGCGAGACGGCCACGGCCGCACCGACCGCCCAGAAGCCGGCGCAGGCCAGCGCGCTCACCACCCGGGAGATGAAGAGCACCGTGTACGAGGGCGCGAGTGCGCCCGCGACCTGGCCGACGCCGAAGACGGCGAGCAGCGCGATCAGCGTCGTGCGCCGCGGGAGGCGGAGCGTGGCGGCGGCCAGCGTCGGAGCGCCGACCACCATGCCGATCGCGAAAGCCGAGACGAGCAGCCCGGCCTGCGGGATCGAGACGTGCATGTCCCGGGCCAGTGGCTGGAGGATCCCGGAGAGCATGAACTCCGAGGTCCCCAGGGCGAATACGGACAATCCGAGGATGTAGACGGCGATGGGCATACGGGCGCGTTCGGCGCGATCAGGAGGGGCAGGCATGACACGCATGAACAGCGTGAACACGCCTGACATTCCCGGTGTCTTCGCGCCGCCGCGTATGCCGCTCGCCGGCGGCCCGCTTCGTACGGCTGTCCCGGACGCCGTCAGCCCGGCTCAGGCGTCGGCCGACCCTTCCAGTACGCCGTCCCGTACCGCCGTGACGAACGCCGACCAGGCCGCCGGGGCCAGGACGAGCGCCGGGCCCCAGGGGTTCTTGCTGTCGCGCACCGGGACCGAGCCCGGCGCGCCGTGTCCCATCTCCACGCAGTCGCCGCCGCTGCCGCCGCTGTAGCTGCTCTTGCGCCAGCTGATGCCGGAGAGGTCGAGCGCGCGGTGTGCCGGGCGGCGGACCGCGGCGCTCTCCGCGCCGTGGCCCGCCCCGTGAACGGCACCGTGCCGCGCTGGGTGGAACGTGAGTTGATCAATAACCATCGTGGTAATCCTTCGCCGCCGACTCGATGAGAACGAGGGACGCTTCGGGTGACAGTGCAGCGGCCCGGACGAGATCGTAAGCCAAGCCGTACCGTTCCACATGCGAAGGTTCGTCCAACATTTGCCCTGTTGCAAGGGCCTGTAGGTACGCGACGGGCGGTGCATCTGCAAATGTCATCAGCTTGAGCGAGCCTTCGAGCGCCGCGTGGGCGCCCTCCGCGTACGGCAGCACCTGCACGATGACGCGATTCCGACGCATGAGTGCCGCGATATGAGTCAGCTGGGTGTGCATCGCGGCCGGACCGCCCACGGGACGGCGCAGCACGTTCTCGTCCAACACCGCCCAGAACAAGGGGGTTGTTGGATCCTCGAGAACGCGGGCCCGGTCCAGCCGCGCGGACAGTAAGTCGTCGATGACCTCCTCCGGGGCGACCGGGTGCACCGCGCGGAACACGGCCCGCGCGTACTCCTCCGTTTGCAGCAGCCCCGGGACGAGTAATGGGGCGTATTCCCTGATCGAGATCGCCATCGCCTCGAACTCGGCGGCGTCCGCGAAGTGTTCCGGATAGCGGGAGCGCTGGGCCGCTTCGACGTTCCGCTCGAAGAATCCGTCCGTACCGAGGATCTCGTCGATCCGCCGTGCGTACTCCCCCTGGATACGCCGTGCGCCCGATTCGAGCTGGCCGATGAACGACCCGCTCACGAACATCGGCGCCCCGAGCTCCGCCTGCGTCAGCCCCGCACTTTCTCGCTTGAACCGCAGCTCAGCGCCGTACAGCGCCCTCGGTGAAAGCGACGGATCCAGTTGTTTCGGCTTCGGCATGGCCCACTCCCTGTCGTGCACCTGGTGTTGTTGGACGTCACCCTCTGTCAAGCTTAACCCCGGACCGTCACCATATAGACACAAGCAGTAAGACGACACGGAGCGCGATGAGGCGCAGTGAGGCGCGGTGAGGCGCAGTGAGGTCCGCTACCGGAGAGGCGAGGTACCCGGTGACTCTCCCGGCGAAGGGTTCGTATGTGGTCGACACCCGGATCGGCAGGATCGGAGAGGTGATGGGGCACGAAGGGCCCTATGTGCAGCTGCGTCCGCCGGGGGGCGGACGTGAGTGGGACTGCCCGCCGGCCGACGCCCGGGCCGCCACCCCGCGCGAACGCCTGGCCGCCCGGACGGCGCTGGCCAACGCGCGCAGTCGGGGCGAGCGCCGCTGAACGAGGCGCGCAAGAACGGCACGTAGGACCCCGAGTGCGGTGCGCCCCGGACCCTGGCGCCC
>NZ_NHSG01000191.1:0-11560 GCF_020024005.1 Streptomyces purpurogeneiscleroticus | reverse complement strand
CTTGAGAGGGTAAGGCTCCCAGTAGACGACTGGGTTGATAGGCCAGATATGGAAGCCCGGTAACGGGTGGAGTTGACTGGTACTAATAGGCCGAGGGCTTGTCCTCAGTTGCTCGCGTCCACTGTGTGGTTCCCGGGTTGCGAACAGTCGCAGCGTCGGTTGAACCAAGTTTCACTTCATTTACTTAACTGAAGAGTGTGCTTGTTCGCTCGAACCCGATAGGGTTTCGGTGGTCATAGCGTTAGGGAAACGCCCGGTTACATTCCGAACCCGGAAGCTAAGCCTTTCCGCGCCGATGGTACTGCAGGGGGGACCCTGTGGGAGAGTAGGACGCCGCCGAACAATCTTTCAGGACCCTTGGTCCCAGCGTGCATGCTGGGACCAAGGGTCCTTTTTGTTTTTGCCGAAGCGCGCCGAACTGGTCGGTGCGTGAGAATGACCAGCAGTACCGAAGACAGGAGTCACGTCGATGTCCACCAACTCTCCCGACGACCGATCGGAGCGCCGGCCCCGCTGGCGCGATGGTGGTGACCGGCCCGACTCCCGTCGTGATGACCGGGGGCCGCGTCGCGATGACCGCGGTGGCCGTCCCGGCGGTGGTACGGGTGGCGGCTACGGCCGCCGTGACGACCGCGGGAACGACCGCGGCGGCGAGCGGGGCGGCTTCCGCCGCGATGACCGTGGTGCGGACCGCGGGGGCGACCGTGGCGGGTTCCGTCGTGACGACCGGCCGCGTGGGCCGCGTCGTGAGGACGACCGCGGTGGCGATCGCGGGGGTTTCCGTCGCGATGACCGTGGTGGCGAGCGGGGCGGCTTCCGTCGTGACGATCGCGGTGCGGACCGTGGCGGCGACCGGGGCGGCTTCCGCCGCGATGACCGGCGTGACGAGCGCGGTGGCGACCGTGGTGGGTTCCGTCGCGATGACCGCGGCGCGGACCGCCGTGACGACCGGCCGCGTGGGCCGCGTCGCGAGGACGATCGCGGTGGCGACCGCGGGGGGTTCCGCCGCGATGACCGTGGCGGGGACCGCGGCGGGTTCCGCCGTGACGACCGTGGCGGCGACCGCGGGGGCTTCCGTCGCGATGACCGTGGCGCGGACCGTGGTGGCGAGCGGGGCGGCTTCCGCCGCGACGATCGCGGTGCGGACCGCGGTGGCGAGCGTGTCGGGTTCCGTCGGGACGACCGGCGTGATGACCGGCCGCGTGGGCCGCGTCGTGAGGACGACCGTGGCGGCTTCCGTCGTGACGACCGTCGTGACGACCGCGGTGGTGAGCGTGGTGGGTTCCGTCGCGATGACCGCGGCGCGGACCGCCGCGACGACCGGCCCCGCGGGCCGCGTCGTGAGGACGACCGTGGTGGGTTCCGCCGCGATGACCGTGGCGGCGACCGCGGGGGCTTCCGCCGTGACGACCGCGGGGGCGACCGTGGTGGCTTCCGTCGGGACGACCGCCGCGATGACCGCCGCGATGACCGTGGCGGCGACCGTGGTGGCTTCCGTCGCGATGACCGCGGCGCGGACCGCGGGGGCGACCGTGGCGGCTTCCGTCGGGACGACCGCCGTGACGACCGTGGCGGCGACCGCGGCGGCTTCCGTCGGGACGACCGTGGCGGCGACCGTGGTGGCTTCCGGCGGGAGGACGACCGGGGTGGGCGTCGGCCGTACGGGCAGGGGCGCGGCCGTGATGACCGGCGCGACGATCGTCGGGATGACCGGCGGGACCGGGAGCCGATCAAGCGGCTGCCGATTCCGGACGACGTCACCGGTGACGAGATCGACAAGGACGTGCGGCAGGAGCTGCTGAGCCTGCCGAAGACGCTCGCCGAGGACGTCGCGCGCAACCTCGTGATGGTGGCGAAGCTGCTGGACGAGGACCCCGAGCGGGCGTACGAGTACTCGCGTATCGCGCTGCGGCTCGCGTCCCGCGTCGCCGCCGTCCGCGAGGCGGCCGGCTTCGCGGCGTACGGCTTCGGCAAGTACAGCGAAGCGCTGGCGGAGTTCCGGGCGTCGCGCCGGATGACGGGCAGTGCGGAGCTGTGGCCGGTGATGGCCGACTGCGAGCGCGGCATGGGCCGGCCCGAGAAGGCCCTCGCCATGGCCGGCGAGCCCGAGGTGCAGCGGCTGGACAAGGCCGGGCAGGTCGAGATGCGGCTGGTCGCGGCGGGTGCCCGGCGCGACATGGGCCAGGCGGACGCCGCCGTCGTGACCCTGCAGAGCCCCGAGCTGGCGTCCAACGCGGTGCACCCGTGGACCGCGCGGCTGCGCTACGCGTACGCCGACGCGCTGCTGGAGGTCGGCCGCGAGGACGAGGCGCGCGATTGGTTCGCCAAGGCGCTGGAGGCCGACCAGGGCGGTACGACGGACGCCTCGGACCGGCTGGCGGCGCTGGACGGCGTGGAGTTCACGGACGCGCTGGCGGAGGACGAGGTCGAGGACGAGACGGACGAGGGCGCGGATGCGGTCGCGGACGAGGCTGTCGCTGACGTCACCGCCGTGTCCGAGCCGGTCGAGGCCGCCGAGGCCGTCGAGCCTGTGCAGCCCGTGGTCGTCGACCCCGTCGTGCCCACCTTCTCCGACAAGGACGAGGACTCCGAGCCGGGCGCGGACAAGTAGGCGCAGGGCTGTGGGGGGCTGAGGCGCGGTGTGCGGCGTCCCCGCCGTGGGGGTGCCGCTGCGCCCACCCGTGCCGCCCTGCGGCACGATTGCCCGCAGCTGGGTAGTGAAGAGGGCGGGATCCCGATGGGATCCCGCCCTCTTGCGTTTCCGGCTGTCCGCCCCGGACCGTCGGGGTGGACAGCCGTTACCGCGGTGTCACGCCACCGCGGCCGTTTCCGTGGCCGTGCCCGGGGCGAAGCGGGCGATCGGGTTTTTCAGGTTGCCGATCAGCTGGAGGGCGCCGGCCGGGTCCTGGAGGTTGACCATCTCCTCGTTGTTGCGCAGCTGGAGGCGGTTCAGGCAGGAGAGCGCGAACTCCTCGGCGAACATGTCGTACTGGGCGAACTTGTCCGCGAGTTCGGGCGCGGACGCCTGGTACTCGGTGACGCATTCGGCGACCGTGCGCCAGAAGGTCTCCTCGTCCAGCAGGCCCTCGGTGACGAGGATGCCGTTGAGGAAGCGGAAGAAGCAGTCGAAGACGTCGGTGAAGATCGACAGGAGCTTCTTGTCCTCGGGGACCTCGGCGCGGATGCGCTCGACGGCCGGGGGGAGGACCGCGTCGGGGTCCATGACCGCGATCTCCTCGGCGATGTCCTTGTAGATCGCGCGCTGCACGACGCCGTTCTCGATGACGAGGATGACGTTCTCGCCGTGCGGCATGAAGACCAGGTCGTAGGCGTAGAAGCTGTGCAGGAGGGGCGTGAAGTACGCCTTCAGGTAGCGGCGGAGCCACTCCACGGCGCTCAGGCCGGACTCGCGCATCAGCGCGCCCGCGAAGGAGGCGCCGTCGCGGTCGGTGTGCAGCAGCGAGGCCATGGTGGCGAGGCGCTGGCCGGGGGCCAGGGACGGTACCGGGGACTCGCGCCAGAGCGCGGCGAGCATCTTGCGGTACGGGGAGCCCTTGGTGGTGGCGTCCTCGTACTGGCGGTGGTGGTAGCCGATGGCGGCGCGCTCGCGGATGATCGTCAGGCCGGTGCCGCGCAGGACCGGGTCGCTGTCGATGAGGCCGGCCAGCCAGTCGTTGATGGCGGGCGTGGCCTCCATGTAGGCGGCGGAGAGGCCGCGCATGAAGCCCATGTTGAGGACCGAGAGGGCCGTTTTGACGTAGTGGCGCTCGGGGTTGCTGGTGTTGAAGAAGGTCCGGATGGACTGCTGCGCGAGGTACTCGTCGTCGCCGGGGCCGAGGCAGACCAGGCGCTGCTGGGCGACCTCGGCGGCGAAGGTGACGGAGAGCTTGTTCCACCACTGCCAGGGATGGACGGGCAGGAGGAGGTAGTCGGCCAGGTCCAGGCCCTGGGCGGACATGACCGAGGCGAAGCGGTTGAGGGTCTCCTCGCCGAGCTCCACGTGCATCAGGGCCTCGTAGTCCAGGCCCGCGCCGGCGGTGAAGGTGGCGCGGTCGCGGCGGGCGGCGAGCCAGATGAGCTGGATCGGGGCCGCGGCCTCGGGGGCGTACGCGCGGTACTCGTGGATGCCGAAGCCGAGGCGGCCGTTGTTGGCCACGAAGCAGGGGTGGCCCTCGGTCATGCCGGTCTCGATGTCCTGGAAGCCGGACTTGGCGAGCTCGTCGGCCGGGACGTGGTCCTTGGTGAGCTTGTAGGCCGTGCCGGAGAGGGTGGAGCTGATCTCCTCCAGGTAGACCGGGAGGATCTCGTCGCTGAGGCCGAGGGCGTCGCGGAGTTCGATGAAGAACTCGACGGCGTCGAGGGGGAGGTCGGTGTCCTCGCGGTGGCGGGTGATCGAGTCGGGGTCGATCTGCCAGTGATCGAGGCTGAGGACCTGGGCGGCGAAACGGTACTCCACGGTGCCGTCGTCGCTGCGGACGGAGTAGCGGCCGTCCAGCATCGGGCGGGGGGTGAGGAGGCGTTCGTGGGTGAACTCGGCCAGCGCCTTGCGGATGAGGAGGCGGCCGGCCCGGTCCCAGAGTTCGGGGGTGAGGTGCGCTACGGCGTCGCTGGGGGTGGTGGCGGCGTTCATCGGGTGGTCACTCCTATCGCCGCAAGGTACTGCTCGCGGGTGCAGGTGCTGAGGTAGGCGTCTTTCTCCGGCTTGGCGATCCGCCGGACGATCTCGAAGCCGACGGCTTCGTTGAGGGCGTGGACGGCCTTGTTGTGCACATCGGGCTCGACGACGACGCGGGCGGTGGCCGGGTCCTCGAAGAGCATCGCCATGACGGTGGTGATGACGGCTCGGGTGAAGCCGTGTACGGGGGTGTCGCTGGGCGCGGTCAGGAAGTGCATGCCGACGTCGCCGGGCTGGGGGTCGTAGAGGCCGACCAGCTCGACGTGGGCCGGGTCGTACCGCTCCATGAGGAAGGCGGGGCGGCCGTTGTGCAGTCCGATGAAGGCATCGTGGTGCTCGGCGGCGGCGATGCCCATGTACTCGCGCTCCACGTCGGGGAGCGTGGCGTCCTGCATCATCCAGAAGGACGCCTTGGGGTGGGTGACCCAGCTGTGCAGCAGCCCGGTGTCCTTCAGGGGGTCGAGCGCGCGGACGGCGAACTCGCCGAGTGCGGGGTCGGTACGGCTGAAGAGAATCTCGGGTGCGCTGTTCTTGTCGCTCATCGGACGATGCCTTCCGGTGCTCCGAATTCCTGGAACGCGATGGTCTTCTCGACCGCGTAGGGCTGGCGGCCCAGCATTTCCGCGATGATGTACGCGTTGCGGTAGGGACCCATGCCCAGGTCGGGCGAGGTGATGCTGTGCGTGTGCACGCCGGCGTTCTGCAGGAAGACACCCTGGCCGCTGTGGTCGACGCTGTAGTTGCGGGCGACGTCGAAGCGGCCCTGGCCGTCCAGCCGGATGCGGTCCTTGACCGGCGCGAGGAAGTCCGGGGCGGTGTAGCGGTAGCCGGTGGCGAGGATCAGGCCCTGGGTCTCCAGGGCGAAGTCCTTCTCCTGCTCCTCGTGGCGCAGGTCCAGCGTGTAGGTGCCGGTGGCCTCGTCGTACGACGCGTCGTTCAGCGCGGTGTTGGTGAACAGCCGGGTCTGGACCGGTCCCTTGAGGTTCTTCTGGTAGAGCAGGTCGAAGATCGCGTCGATGAGTTCGCCGTCGATGCCCTTGAAGAGGCCCTTCTGCTGGGACTCCAGGCGGTAGCGGGTGGCCTCGGGGAGCGCGTGGAAGTAGTCCACGTACTCGGGGGAGGTCATCTCCAGCGTGAGCTTGGTGTACTCCAGCGGGAAGAAGCGCGGGGAGCGGGTGACCCAGTTGAGCTTGTAGCCGTGGACGTCGATCTCGGAGAGCAGGTCGTAGTAGATCTCCGCGGCGCTCTGGCCGCTGCCGACCAGGGTGATCGAGTCCTTGGCCTGGAGCGCTTCCCTGTTCGGCAGGTAGCGCGAGTTGTGGATCAGGTCGCCGCCCAGGTCCCGGCAGGAGTCGGGGAGGTAGGGCGGGGTGCCGGTGCCCAGCACGAGGCGGCGGCCGCGGTGGGTGCGCCGCTCGCCGGTGGCCAGGTCGGTGCCGTGGACGAGGTACAGCCCGGCCTGCTCGTCGTACTCGACGGAGTCGACCCGGTGGCCGAAGCGGACGCTGCTCAGTTTGGCGGCGGCCCAGCGGCAGTAGTCGTTGTACTCCTCGCGCAGCGGATAGAAGTTCTCGCGGATGTAGAAGGAGTACAGCCGGCCCGATTCCTTCAGGTAGTTCAGGAAGGAGTACTCGGAGGTGGGGTCGGCGAGGGTGACCAGGTCGGCCATGAACGGCGTCTGGAGGTGGGCGCCTTCGAGGAACATCCCGGAGTGCCACTCGAAGTCGGGCTTGGACTCCAGGAAGAGGCCGTCGAGCTCGGCGAGGGGTTCGGTCAGGCAGGCCAGACCGAGGTTGAACGGCCCGAGGCCGATGGCAATGAAGTCGTGTTCGGGCGTGGCGTGCGGGGGGTTGGTAGGCACGAGGTCTCCGGTGAAGGCGGTCAGTGAGCGCTGGTGAGTTCCGGCGTGGCCTCTGCGGCGAGGCGGGAGCCGGCGTGCTCGGCGATCAGATCGAGGACCGCGGCGATGTCGCCGAGGGTGGTCTCGGGGTTGAGCAGGGTGAACTTGAGGTAGTGCCGGCCGTCGACGACGGTGGAGGCGATGACGGCCTCACCGGAGGCGGCGAGCGCCTCGCGGGCGTAGAGGTTGACCCGGTCGACGAGCTCGGGGTCCGCGTCCCGGTCCGGTACGTAACGGAAGACCAGGGTGGAGAGGGTGGGACGGGTGACGACCTCGAAGCGGTCGTCCGTGTCCAGCAGCTTCCAGCCGTCGGCGGCGCGGTCCACGACGTCGTCGAAGAGCTCGCCGATCCGGTCGGCACCCATGATGCGGAGCGTCATCCAGAGCTTGAGTGCGTCGAAGCGGCGGGTGGTCTGAAGCGATTTGTCGACCTGGTTGGGGATGCGCTTCTTCGCCATCCGCTCCGGGTTGAGGTAGTCCGCGTGGTACGTGACGTGCCGCAGGGTGGTGCGGTTGCGGACGATGACGGCGCTGGAACTGACCGGCTGGAAGAAGGACTTGTGGTAGTCCACGGTGACCGAGTCGGCGTTCTCGATGCCGTCGAGGTGGCCGCGGCGCTTCGATACCAGCAGGCCGCAGCCGTACGCGGCGTCGACGTGCATCCAGACGCCCTCGCGGGCGCAGAGCGCGGCGATCTCGGGGAGCGGGTCGATGGAGCCGAAGTCGGTGGTGCCGGCGGTGGCGACGACGGCCATCGGTATGAGGCCCTCCTCGGCGCAGCGGGTGAGCTCCTTCTCCAGGGCGTCGGTGCGCAGCCGCTTCTCGTCGTCGACGGGGATCGCGACGACGGCCTCGGGGGTGAGGCCGAGGAGGGTGGCGGCCTTCTCGATGCTGAAGTGGCTGACCTGCGAGGTGAGGATGCGCAGGCGGGTGCGGACCTCGGTGTCGTCCAGGTGCGGATGGGCTTCCCGGGCGAGGCGGCGGGCCTCGTCGCGGGCGAGCAGCATGGCCTGGAGGTTGGACTGGGTGCCGCCGCTGGTGAAGACGCCGTCGGCGTCGTCGCCGAAGCCGATGCGGCCCGCGGTCCACTCGATGAGGCGCTGCTCGATGAGGGTGCCGCCGGCGCTCTGGTCCCAGGTGTCCAGGGAGGAGTTGACGGCGGAGAGCACGGCCTCGGCGACCACGGCGGGGATGACCACCGGGCAGTTGAGGTGGGCGAGGTAGCGCGGGTGGTGGAAGTAGACGGCGTCGCGGAGGTAGATGTCCTCCAACTCGTCCAGGGCGGCTGCCGCGTTCCCCAGCGGCGCCTCCAGGTCGATCCCGCGCACCGCGGGGGTGAGCCGGTCCGCGGTCATGCCGGTGAAGGGGCGGTCCGTCGCCGCGAGTCTGGCGGCCACCCGGTCGACTCCGTCCCGTACCGCGTCGCGGTAGTACTGGACGGTGGCGTTGTTGAGCAGGTGGTCCTTGCTGCCGGTGAAAGCGGGGGCAGGGGCCAGGGACGGGTCCTCGCCGGTCGGCGCGAGGAAAGTCATGAAGTGTCCTCCCGTGGTACGGGCATCACGGCCCGCGCGGGACGGGTGGGGAAAGCCCCCAGCCCGTCGACTTGGTGAGGTAAGCCTAACCTAACCTCGTGTCGATGTGGGCAGGGGGTGTCCAGGGAGGGACGGGGAGGATGATGCAGAGGGTGCGGAGCGGTGTCTCAGCTGTCCGTGTCGAGGGTGCGCATTACCAGTCCCGTCGCCGGCTTCGGGCCGAACGAGGTCGACTTGCGCGGCATCGTCACGCCCTGAGCGGCCAGTTGACGGACCGTCTCCTCCTCGACGGCCCGCATCAGGACCGCCGTACCACCGTGCTTCGCGGCCCACTCGAGCGCCGCGCCCGTGTCGTGGATATAGCGGATGCCGTCCGGATGGTCCGGAATCCGCCACACCTCGTCCAGCAGAACGGAGTGCAGAACGGTGGCATCCAGCCGCCGCCACGCCTCCGGCCGGTCCGTACGGATCGCCCGCTCCAGCAGCTCCGGATCGGGACTGTCCAGCAGCCGGAAGGAGTCCGGGCCCGAGGCGAGCAGGAAGGCGCTGCCCTGCGCCGACTCCAGCGCCTCCAGCGCCGCGGACAGCGGCCCGGGCACCTCGCGCACGCGGAAGGTGCCGTCCAGCTCCGCCAGCGCCCGCTCCAGCGGCAGATGCGGCAGCACACGGTGAATGGCCCGCACCCGCAAGGGGTATCGGGCGGTGTCGACCAGCAGCACCAGGCCGCGCGACCAGGGCGAGCCGGTCCCGGCCCCCTGCTCCTCGGCGAGCCGCTGGTACGTCGCCCAGCGGTGATGCCCGTCCGCGATCAGCGCCTGCCGGGCCGAGAGATCCGCGTCCACCGCCGCCAGTTCGGCCGGGTCGGTCACCGCCCACAGCCGGTGCGCGAAGCCGTCCTCGGTCGTGGTGGCCAGCAGCGGCGGCAGCTGCGTGGTGCGTTCGATCACCGCGGTGGCGCCGCTCGCCGTCCCTTCGCCCCGGTACGACAGCAAAAGCGGCTCGAAGTTTGCGGCCGCGGTACGCATCAGCGCGGCCCGGTCCTCGACCACCTCGGCGATCACGTCCTCGTGCGGCAGCACCGGCCCGTCCAGCCCCAGCGCCCCGATGATGCCGCGCTGCAGCACATCGCCCCTGCGCTGCTCGTACACGTACAGCGCGGGCTGCGGATCGGGTGTCAGGACGCCCTCGGCGCGCCAGCGGGCGAGCGTGTCGGCGGCCTTGCGGTGCCGGGTCGCCGGGTCCGCGGCGTGCGGCAGGATCAGCCGGACGATGTTGTAAGGATCGGCGGTCTCCAGGTGCCGGACGCCGTCCGGCCGGACCACCACGTCGTACGGGGGCGAGGTGACCGCGGTGAGACTGCTCACCCGGTGGGGCGCATAGCGCAGTCCGCGAAAGGTGTCCAGGCGCAGGCCGTCGGTGCTGGTCATTGGCAAATGCTATGCCGGTCCGGGCGGTGAGGGATGATCGGGGGAGAAACACAATGCGGCGGGAAATGGCCGTTTGTGTGAGGTATGGATGGTTAAGGAGCTGGACGGCATGGACGAGCGGGTGCGGACGCGGCCGGAGGGCAGCGCCCGGACGCTGAGCGAGGCGTACGACACGGCGCTGCTGGACCTGGACGGCGTGGTGTACGCGGGCGGGTCCGCCGTCCCGCACGCGGTGGAGTCGCTGACCGCCGCGCGCGACGGCGGGATGCACCTGGCGTACGTCACGAACAACGCCGCGCGCACCCCGGACGCCGTGGCCGCGCAGCTGTCCGGGTACGGCCTGCCGACCGAAGCGAGCGACGTCGTCACCTCCGCGCAGGCGGTCGCCCGGCTGATCGCCGGTCAGGTGCCCGAGGGCGCGAGGGTGCTGGCGATCGGCGGTGAGGGCCTGAAGGTCGCGCTGCGCGAGCGGGGCCTGGTGCCGGTGGACTCGGCCGAGGACGACCCCGCCGCCGTGGTGCAGGGCTACGACCCCAAGCAGAACTGGGAGCAGCTGGCCGAGGCGGCCTACGCGGTCGGCCGCGGCGTGCCGTGGTTCGCCGCCAACACCGATCTGACGATCCCGAAGGAGCGCGGCATCGCCCCGGGCAACGGCGCGCTGGTAGAGGTCGTACGGATCGCCACCGGCGGCACGCCGCAGGTCGCGGGCAAGCCGCAGCCGCCGATGCACCGCGAGACCGTGCTGCGCACGGGGGCGCAGCGGCCGCTGGTGGTCGGCGACCGGCTGGACACCGACATCGAGGGCGCGTTCAACGGCGGCGTGGACTCGCTGCTGGTGCTCACCGGCGTGACCACGGCGGCCGAGCTGCTGGCCGCGCCGCCGCAGCACCGCCCCACGTACGTGGACGCCGACCTGCGCGGCATCCTCGGGCCGCAGCCGGCGGTGACGGACGCCGACGGCGGCTTCGGGTGCGGCGGTTGGGTCGCCTCGGTGGCCGAGGATGTACTCGTACTCGATGGCGAGGGCTCCCCTCTGGACGGGCTGCGGGCACTGTGCGCGGCGGCCTGGACGGCTGCCGGGGACGGCCGGTGCACGGCCGGGGCGGAGAAGGCGCTGGCCCGCCTCGGGCTGTAAGCACGGGGAAGGGGCCCGTCCGCCGGACGGGCCCCTTCGTCTGCTCACTTCTCCGCGGCCGCCGTCAGCTCGGCCAGCAGCTGTTCCTCGCTCGCGCCGCGCCGCCAGTAACCGGTGAATTTCACGGCCCTGCGGTCGAAGCCGCGCTCCTTGACCAGGTGCCGGCGGAGCGCCTTGACGGTGCCGGACTCGCCCGCGATCCAGGCGTACGGCGTGCCTTCGGGCAGTTCAGCGGCGCCCACCGAGGCGAGTACGCGGTCCGTACGGTCGGCGTCCGACTCCTCGCGCACCAGCCAGGTGATGTCGGCGTCGGCGAAGGTGGGGAGCTCCTGACGGTCCGCCGCGTGGCCCACCTCGACCCACACCTTGGCCTTGGTGCCCGGCGTCA
Source organism: Streptomyces purpurogeneiscleroticus (assembly GCF_020024005.1). Lineage (NCBI taxonomy): Bacteria > Bacillati > Actinomycetota > Actinomycetes > Kitasatosporales > Streptomycetaceae > Streptomyces > Streptomyces purpurogeneiscleroticus. The sequence continues at coordinate 503 of NZ_NHSG01000191.1, read as the reverse complement.
GCCAGGCCAGGATGTTCGCGATGGCCGGCAGGGCCGTCTCGTCGCCGCTGAGCAGGATCCAGTCGGTGCCCTGCGGCGGGCGGAAGTCCACACCGCCGTTGTCCTCGACCACCGGGCCCAGGATGCTGATCCGGTCGCCGGGCACGGCGTTCGCCGCCCACCGGCCGGCCGGCCCCGAGGTCCCCTCCTCCGCGCCGTGCAGCGCGAAGTCCACGTCCAGTTCCGGCGCCGGGACCTGGCGCTGCGCGCGGACCGTGTACGTCCGCATGATGCTGCGCTCGGCCGGGTCCTGCACCCGCCAGGCCGCGTACCAGCCGTCGCCCTGGTCGTCGAAGACCGGAACGCTCTGGTGCTCCCGCGGGAAGAAGAGTTTCACCCGCTGGTCGCGGCCGCCGGACAGCAGCTCCGGCAGGCGCGCGCCGCCGAAGGTGATCCGGACCATCGAGGGGCCGAGCCGGCGGGTGCGCACGACGTACAGGTCGAAGAAGCGGAACGGGGCGGTG